>JAAYTX010000159.1 GCA_012523635.1 Elusimicrobiota bacterium | reverse complement strand
CTGCCTATAGGCAGGCTGGCCACATTGTCTGCCGCCGCAGGGGCATCACCGGTTTTCCTTATAAGGGAATCCAAACCTCGTCCAAGTGCTCTTCTCATATGCAATGCGCCTCCGCGGCTAGCCGCCCATGTCGTAATCCGGCGCGGCCGGTATTACGTAGGGCTTGCTGCCTTCATAAATTTTAGGGTCCGCTCCGCGCCGCACCAGAAATTCTATGGCCAAGTCGTGATAGGCCACGGCGCCGCGGCAGCCCGGGTCGTACTCAAATATGGTTTGACCGTAGCTGGGGGCCTCGGCAAGCCGGACATTGCGCGGGATGGGGGACTTATACACCCTTTCCGCGTAATGTTTGGAAACCTCTTCCTTCACCTGGTTGGCCAGGTTTATCCTGGCGTCATACATGGTTATGATGCCGCCGTCCAGCTTAAGGGCCGGATTGGTGGCCATATTAATCTTCTTCACCGTGTCCATGAAATAGGCCAGACCTTCCATGGCATAATATTCGCACTGTATAGGGACCACCACGCTGTCGGATGCGGTAAGAGCGTTGACAGTCAGCAGCCCCAGCGAAGGGGGACAGTCTATGAATATGAAATCATACATTTCTTTAAGCGGGGCCAGCGCTTTTTTCAGCACCAGCTCGCGACCATCAACCGGCACAAGCTCGACCTCCGCCCCGGCAAGGTCATGGGCGGCGGGGCAGACATCCAGGGTTTCCATGGAAGTCTGGCGTATCGCCTTTTCTATAGGAGCCTCGCCGGCTATGGCTTCGTAAACGGTGATGTCCCTGTCTCCGGGAACCACGCCAAGACCCGAAGAAGCGTTGCCCTGCGGGTCAAAATCCACCACCAGGATATCCTGGTCCAGCATAGCCAGCGCATATGCCAGATTGACGGTCGTGGTGGTTTTGCCCACGCCGCCCTTCTGGTTGGCCACAGATATAATTTCAGCCATTAAGTTATGACTCCTCTGATTTTTCCTGAATCCTGATTATAATAGCGAAAAGCGGGAACACTATGCAAGAGCCCAAAAGCATAGCCCTAAAAAGTTTTCACGTGAAAACCGATGCCCTGGTTTTCACGTGAAAACAATATCCTACTGCCGCAGACTTGCTTTGGGAAGGGTTTCTCTATTGTTTGCGGACTTTCAGAACAAAACCGTCCATTCTTTCCACAACCACCGGCGCGCCTGCCTCTATGGAGCCGGAAACGCTCACCGCATCCCACAATTCTCCGGCTATCAACACGGTTCCAGCAGGGGAAAACTCGGTTTTTGCCACACCCCGCGCCCCAAGCATCGACTCTGCGCCAGTGACCACTTTGCGAGAGTGGGCCCGCACAACTATCCACAAGATAAACAGGGTTACCAACAGCAGGCCGCCCACTGATGACGCCAGCACAGAGGCGGAAATAGACAAACCCAGAGTAGCAGTAGTTTTAAATAGCATAAGGGCTCCCAAAACAACCGAAATTATGCCTCCCACAGTAAGCAAGCCATAGCTCATCACCTTAATCTCAGCAATAAACAACAACAGGCCCAGAGCCATCAGCAACAATCCGGCCATATTGGCGGAAAGCGTCTGGAATGAATAGAAAGCCAGAATGAAGGACAACGCGCCCACTATACCGGGCAAAATAAGGCCGGGGCTATACAGCTCTATGAATATGCCCGCCGCGCCGACACTCATCAGTATCATGGCCACATTTGGGTCAGTCACAGCGGCTAAAAACTTCTGGCGGCGGGTGGGCTCGTAGCGTATTATTTCCGCCCCGCGAGTCTTAAGCACGCCTTTTTTGGGCATCTCCCTGCCATCCAGCTTGGCCAGCAAATCATTCATGTCGGCGGCTATCAGGTCGGCCACCTTCAGCTTCACAGCCTCTTCAGCCGGGATGGACTTGCTGCTTGTAACAGCGGAAACCGCCCACTGGGCATTGCGCCCCTTTTCCTGGGCCAGCGCCATGATATATGCGGAGGCGTCATTCACCACTTTTTCTTCCATCGGGGTCTTTTCGGACGCTTCCGACCCTTTCATGGTTTTTTTAGCCCCTTCCTTTTCCTCATCTTTCTTTTTAAGTCCGGAAAGCGGGGAACTCGATTCCGGCCCGCTGCTCCCGATCATCACCGGATGTGCCGCGCCGATGTTGGTTCCCGGCGCCATAGCCACGACATCCGAGGCCATGGCTATGAATACGCCGGCGGACGCGGCTCTGGCCCCGGACGGCGATACATAAAGCACCACCGGCACTTTCGAGGCCATGATTTTCTTGATGATTTCCCGCATGGACAGGTCCAGCCCGCCAGGAGTATCCAGGCTGATCACAAGCGCGGCCGCGTCGGCCTCCTCGGCCTTGTCCACCATTTGCGACAGATATTCGGCGGAAACGGGACTTATGACACCGGAAAATGTGGCCGCAACCACCGGCTTCTGGCGGCTTTCCACAGCCCGAACAGGCTGCGCGAATACCGCCGCACCCAACAAAATGTGCAGTAAAAATAAGGATTTTTTCATGCTACCCCCAGAATTAACTAACGAACGCCAACCATGCGCCCGGGAGGCCAATAGATAAACATGGCCCTGCCTTTTATGCTCTTTTCAGGCACAGGACCCCAGAAGCGGGAATCGCAGGAATGGTCCCTGTTGTCGCCCACGGCGAAATACGAGTTCGGGGGCACCTTTACGGGACCAAATGTGTCGCGGATGGACTCTCCGTAAGCGCGGCCCAGATTGCGACTCTCCCAGAGCTGCTGGTACTCCTGCTCTCCTATGCTCTTGCGCTCTGGGCCGGGTATGCGCACCGGGTCGGAATACTTGGCGTAAACCTCGTTCTCGGCCTGCTTGCCATTGATGAAGAGCGCCCCTTCGCGGAACTCTATGGTGTCGCCGGGCATGCCCATCATGCGCTTGATGAAGTCCTTGCCGTACTGCGAGCCGCCGCAGTGCTGCTCGGCCGGGTTTTCCGACGGGAAAGTGAAGACGACTATGTCCCCGCGCTTGACGTCGCGAAACTTAAGCATGCGCTTGCCGGCAAGCGGCACTTTCATGCCGTAAATAGCCTTGTTGACGAAAAGGTGGTCGCCTTCCAACAGCGTGTCGCGCATGGAGCCGGATGGTATCTTGAAGGCCTGCACCAGAAAATACATCACCACCACGGCAAGCAGTATGGAGGAGAAGATGGTGTCGGCCCACTCCAGGTCGTCCTTTAGCACGCTCTCCACTGTCTTTTTCTCGTCGAGAGAGGAAAACAGGCCCCACAAAAACGCCACAGACATCGCCACCGAGGCCAATATGGCCTGCCCCTTGGAAATGCCGCCTATTATGGACACTCCGCTGCGGGAATCAAGCCCCGTAACCAGCACCAGCACCATGATGAAGGCCGCCTGAGCGCAGAAAAGGCCGTGCCAGGCGCCAGCCTGGGCCTTCGAGCTCAAGGCCTGCTTGTGCATGACCGCGCGCGTCAGCAGGGCGTAAATGCCCATCACGATAGAGACAAAAAATAATCGTTGTTCCATAATTGATGCCGTATCCTCGAAATTGAAGTTGCGCTGCCGGGCGCGGCCCGCTCTCCACGCCATTATACAAGTTTTGCGCCGCTCCGGCGGATTGCCGTCGCGCAAATTGCTATAATAACATATGGGGAACACGGGGGACATCCGCATGAAAAGCAAACGCATACAGTTGCAGTCTGAAGCTCTGCCCTCTTTTCCGGAAATAAAGCTGCGCCCGGCGAGGATAGAGGACGCCCGCCGCATACAAATGCTTTACGCCGAGGTGTACGGCCAGCATTACACCATCCCCACGGTTTACGACCGCGGCCTCATGTGCCGCGCCATAGAAAGCGACAGCTATTTTTGGCTCGTCGGAGAGCACAAGGGCAGGATAATAGCCAGCCTGGTCTATTCCATAGACAGGCTGCACCGAACCGGCAAGGCGCTGGGGGCGGTGGTCTCCAAGGAATACCGCAAGCACAACCTGGCCAGCATGATGATGAAAATCATACTGGACAAGATAACCCGGGAAAACGACCTTGTCGACGTAATCTACGCCACCACGCGCACCGTGACCACGGCGCCCCAGCAGATGGCCGACACGCAGGGCTTCATCCCGCTGGGCATATTCCCGAACTCGCACAAGATTTTCGACTACGAAACGCACTGCCTAGCCGCCTATTTCGTCAAAAAATCGTGGGACCTGCGGCGCGAGCCCGCCGTTCTGCTGCCCGAGATAAAGCCGTTCTTCGACATGGTGAACAAGGAACTCCAGAAAGTCGGCCTGAAGATGAAAAAGCCGGAACTGGCACGCCCTGACCATGGCAGCCTCAGCGGAATGAACAAAACCCCAAAACATCAGGCCCTGCTGGATTTCGAGGCGGTGTCAGCACCAGTGTTCGTAAAAAACAGGGCGCGCACGCTGGGAAATTCCGGGGTGTTCGCCAACACTTTCGTGCCTTTCCATGAACCCAACCTGATGCTGGTCTCCCACGATCAGAAAAACGAGATTTACGTGCACTGCGAACCCAAGGACAGATACT
>JAAYTX010000158.1 GCA_012523635.1 Elusimicrobiota bacterium | reverse complement strand
GTCCTGCGCGCCAGAATTGAGGGCGAGATAAAGGCCAAGCTGGCGGCTGAAGACGAGGCCAAGAGGCGCGCAGAGGAGTTCATGCGCAAAGAGGCCGAAATGAAGCTGCGCATAGAGGCCGAAATGCGCGTTAAGATGGAAGCTGAGGCGAGGGCCAAGCAGGAGGCTGAAGCCAAGGCCAAGATGGAAGTCGATTCCACGGCGCAGAAAGAGGCCGAGATAAAAGCCCGCCTTGAGGCCGAAATCCGGGCCAAGCTGGAAGCTGAAACCAAGGCGGCGGCTGCCGCCAAGGAGCCGCCTCCGGCGGCCAAGCATCCCACGCCTGCGCCGGTCGAGGCCAAGCAGGTCTCAAAGAAAATCACTGTGCCGGAGCCGGTGAAAAAGCCCACCGTACCGCCGGCCGAGCCGGAACCGGTTGCGGAAGGAAAGAAAGGGCCTTTGGTGCTGGAATTCGGCGCCACCGGGCCGCGCAAGCAGACGTGGTCCATAGAGATTCCGCTTGTCCCCACTTACAATTTCGAGACTCTGGTGGTGGGCGCCAACCGCTTTGCCCACGCCGCCGGCATGTCGGTCATAGAAAGCCCCGGCACCATGTACAACCCGCTGATGATGCACGGCACCAATTGTTGCGGTAAGAGCCATTTCCTGCACGCCATCGCCTACGGCATGTCCAAGGACCTGGGACAGCAGAATATTTTCGTAACCGACGGCGTCCGCCTTTCCCGCGGCGTCCTGCGCCTGGCCAAGGAAGGCAAGCTGGAAACCCTGGACAAGACTTTGGCCGATATAAAAGCCCTGTTCATAGACGACATACACCTTATGTCCGTGACGGAGGGCAACAAGGCTTTCCTTTCGAAGTGGCTTAACTATTTTGTGGAAAAGAAGAAGCAGGTGGTGCTTACTTCCCTTTACCCGCCCAAGAACCTGTCCCGGCTTGAGGACTCCCTCGGCTTCCAGTTCAATCAGGGCTGGATAGTGGAGCTCAAGCCTTCGTCTCCGGCGCAGGTGAAGACCATAGTGCTGTCCATGGTGGGCCGCAGCGGTATAGAGATCCCGGATGAGGACGTAAACAGGTATCTCACCGGCTCCGGCCTGAACCTGAACCAGGTTGCCGACGTGCTGGACAAGCTGCGTGTGATGTCCAACGTGATGCCGCGCGAGGGCCCCCCCAATTACGGCGACATGCTTGCCGACATACTGGGCACCAAAGAGGAAGACGGCACCATGCTGCCCACGGAAGACGACATCAAGATGGCCAACGCCTACAAGCGCCCCGAAGGCGCGTCCTGGGGCGGCTGGGGCTTCTTCCATCCGCAGGGCATGCAGCAGTACGTGCCGTGGTCCATTTCGCAGATTTTCGAGAAGATGAAGGAACTGGGCATAGGCGGCGGATTTGATTCCTCGGTGCAGCTTGAGTACGATTCGGCCAACCTGCTGCTCTCGGCTTTCCGCATAACGGACGTCTGCAGCGAGAAGGGCCTGCGCGGAGCGGTGGTGATACTGCCGCCCGAACAGTTCGCCTCCGAGCAGGCGCGGGCGGATTTCGCCCACACCCTAGAGCATCTGACTTCGACTTTGTTTATACGCTGCGCCATGATAGAGACTAAGTCGCTGGCCAAATCCTCGTCTTATCTGGGCGCGGTTCTGAATATGGTGATGTAAAGGAGGAGGTATGCGTAATAAATTGTCCGTTTATGTGCTGTTGGGGGCTGCTCTTTTCGTGGGAGGCTGCGCGCACGGGCTCAGCAGCGGCGTGCAGGCCGGGGCCTTGGCCCCGAAGTTCGAGGATACCAAGCTCGACTCCAAATATCTCTGGGTGCGCGGCATAGGCGCGTCCAACCCCGCGCACACAAGCGTCACTCAGCGCAGGGCGATGTCCCGCGAGGCGGCCATAGCCAACGCCTATCAGCGCGCCACGGAATACGTTAAGGGAAGCGGCATCTATGGCGGCGTAAGCGTGCGCGACGCCATAGCCTCGAATTCCGAGCTGCAGACCAGGGTCGGCGGCGTGGTGTCCCGGGGCGAGGTGTTTTCCTCCGAATACCTGGCCGATGACGGCTGTATGGTCATCATGCGCATACCGCGCCAGGCCATGAAAGACATCGACGTGGATTTGCAGGAGAAGTAGCCATGTCCGGTTTCCGCAAGATATTGCCGGTCCTGCTTCTGCCCGCGCTTTTTTGCGGGTGCGCCTCTTTGGGCCTGGTGAAGACCGACGGAGAACGCATACGCGCCCAGGGCACGGCAGTGTACATGCCGGCCAACCCGGAAGGTTCGCGCCGGGCGGCGCTTGCGGCCGCGCAGCGCAATGCCGTGGAGCAGGCGCTTGGCGTGTTTGTCTCCGGCCAGACCAGGGTGCGCAAGGCCGAACTGATAGACAGCAAGATAGTGGCGGCCAGCGCGGGCTTTATAAAGAGCTTTGTGATAGAGGAAGAGCGGCGCGACGGCGACGTCTACCGCGTTTCCATCAGGGCAGTGGTGCTGCTGGACCGCATGGACAGGGAACTCAACTCCCTGAACCTGGAAGACGCGCCGCCGCTGGCCGTAGTGCTGGTGGCGTCCGCGCAGGATGAATCCTCCCAGTCCGGGCTGGATGCGGCCCGAGCGGTGGAGCAGTCGCTTTCCAAGCGCGGCTTCAGCGTCATTGCGGCCGATGCCGCCCAGCCTTCCGTTGCCCAGGCGCTTTCCGCGGCGCGCGCCGCGGGGGCGGGGTACCTGGCCTATGTGCAGTCCAAGGCCTACAAGATAGACGGCGGCCCCGCGCTGGGCGAGGGTCTTTACCCTTACAGGGCGCGCGTTTCGGTCCGGATAGCCGCGGTTTCAAACGGTTCAGTGGTGTCTGAAGACGCGCGCGAAGCCGGCGGCCTGGATGTTTCGGAGGCGGTGGCCGCGCGCAAGGCGCAGTCCGCGGCGGCTGAGCTCGCCGCTTCTTCCGTGGCCCCCTCTCTTGAACTTGCGGCGAAGTCGTCGGTGAAAAGCGTGGATATTTATGTGACCGGGCTTTCCGGCCTGCCCCAGCTTACCGATTTCAGGAAGGCGGTCTCCTCTTTGCCGGCTGTGGAGGATTGCCGTCTTAAAAGCTACGGCAGCGGCGATGCCGTGTTCGCTCTGAGGCTTGACTCGTCCGATCCGGAAGAGTTCGCCGCCGCCATCATGCATTCCGTGCAGTTTCAGCTGGCTCTTATTTCCGTCACGCCTTACGAGGTCAGGCTCAAGGCCAATTGATAGCGGATGCTTTCCAAAACCCTCAGCGCCGGCGTGCGCGGCATAGGCGGCTTCCTCGTTTCAGTGGAAGTGGATATTTCGCCGGGCCTGCCCACCTTCAATATGGTGGGCCTGCCGGACGCCGAAGTGCGCGAAGCCCGCGACAGGGTGGTGGCCGCGATAAAAAATTCCGGCTATGATTTCCCGCTTAAAAGAATAACCGTGAATCTGGGGCCGGCCGAGGTGAAGAAATCCGGCACACATTTTGATTTGCCCATAGCGCTTGGCATTATCGCCGCGTCTGGCCAGCTTCATGAAGAGGCTCTGGACTGTCTCAAGCATTCCGTTTTCGCGGGCGAACTGGCGCTGGACGGGGAATTGCGCCCGGTGGCCGGCATACTGCCAATGCTGTCGTCTTTGCGCGGCAACGGCGCGAAGCTTGCCGTAGTGCCAAAAGCCAATTCGGCCGAGGCCGCCGTTGCCGGGTTTGACGCCGTATGCTCCGACAGCCTGAAAGGTGTTCTGCGCGGGCTTGAGGGCAAGCAGGAATTTTCGGCCTGTTCCTCAGCCGATAGGCCCTCCCCTGTTGAATTTTCCGCCGCCGAGGGAGACCTTTCGGAAGTAAAGGGGCAGGCGCTTGCCAAGCGTGCGCTTGAGATAGCCGCCGCAGGCGGGCATAACCTGCTTATGATAGGCCCGCCTGGTTCCGGCAAATCCATGCTTGCGAAACGTTTTTCCTCCATACTGCCGCCCATGAGCAGTGACGAGGCGCTGGAGGTTACCAAGGTTTATTCAGTCGCCGGGATGCTAAGGGGCGAACGGCTGGTGGCCCGGCGCCCGTTCCGCGACCCCCACCACACGGTTTCCGACGTTGCCCTTATAGGCGGCGGCTCGGTGCCACGGCCAGGCGAGGTTTCGCTGGCCCACAACGGGGTATTGTTCCTGGACGAACTGGCCGAATTTTCGCGCGCCAGCCTTGAGGCCCTGCGCGAGCCGCTTGAAAACTCGCGCGTCACAATTTCACGCGCAAGGGAAAGCGTCTCTTTCCCCGCGCGCTTTACGCTGATTGCCGCTACAAACCCCTGCCCCTGCGGATACAGCGGTTGCGCCGGCAAAACCTGCACCTGCACGCCGCTTCAGGTGCGCCGGTACCTGTCGCGCATGTCCGGCCCGCTGCTGGACAGGATAGATTTGGCTGTCCGCCTGAGCCCGGTGAAATATGACGAATGGCGCGGCGGCCCTGCAGGGGAGACGTCGGCGGCGGTGCGCGGCCGCGTGTTGGCCGCGCGCGATATACAGCGCCAGCGTTTTGCCGGAAGCGGCGTCACCGCCAACGCCTTCATGCAGGTGGCCCAGAGCCGTAATTTCTGCCGCATACCCGACGGCGGCGGGGAAATACTTGAGACGGCCATGAAAAAACTGGGGCTTTCGGCGCGCAGCCTGGACAAGATACTGAAGGTAGCGCGCACCATAGCCGATTTGGAAGGCAGCGCGGAAATAAAGAAAGAACACCTTACCGAGGTAATACAGTATCGGGCCATAGACAGGACGGCGGTTTCCGAATGAGAATAGGGAGGGGATGCTTTATGGCAAGAAAATGGCTGGCGTGCGCGGCGTTGCTGGCGCTTGTCCCGTGCGTTTCGAGGGCTCAGGGCACTCATGTGGTGGTGAAAGGCGACACGTTGTGGTCTCTTTACGGGAAACTCTGCGGGGATTCTTTTGGGTGGGACACTCTTTATCAGGCCAATAAAAGCCTGATTAATGACCCGCACTGGATATATCCCGACATGAAGCTAAGCGTGCCGGACTGCGGCGGAAAAGCGCTGCCGCAATTGGCAGACAGAACCGAACGAGACGAGCCGAAAATGCAGCTTGCCGCAGAAGCCCAGTCCGCGGTCGCGGAAGAGACGTCCGCTGAGGCCGCCCGGCCTCCCGCCGAGGAACGGGAAGAGGCAAAGCCCGCGCCGGCAACTTCTGATATAGAGCCCAAAGGCGGCTACAAAACCATGGAATCTCCAGCCGAGCCGGGAATTTCCGAAGACATGCCCAAGGATATGGCCTGGGGCGTCCCCTCATCCTCTTCCGAGGTGCTGCCAACCGGCTGGAAGCCGGACGGCAAGGTGCGTTATGCCAGCGTCGACGACAAGTTTGACGATTTCGCGGCTTCGGGCGACCTTGTGGAAGTGCGGATGAATTCCGGTGACGCGGTGAAGCCCGGGGATTACCTGAAAGTCTACCGCCTTGGCGTGCCTAAGAGAGACGACAAGGGAAAGATAGTCGGGCATCTGGCGCAGCCTTCAGCGCTGATGAGGGTGATTTCCGTGGACGGAAAGAAGGTGAAGGCTTCCATAGTGCGCCTGTTAAACCCGGTCGAAAACGACGACCCGGTCAAGAAACTGTGAAAAGCAATGAGCCGCAATAACCGTTTTGCAGGACTGGTGCAGGAAGGGATGCGCGTCAAGAACCTTTCGCTGCGCGCCCTGTGCCGCAAGGCCGGGGTGGACCCGTCGCTGATGTCTAAAATTCTGGCCGGCAAGCGCAACCCGCCTGACGACGACGCGGTGATAGACAGCATGGCCCGTTCGCTGGAACTGGACCCGGTGGAACTGTATGTCTCGGTTGACAGGCTGCCGCCGCAGTGGCGTTCCGTGGGCAGCAATCCGGAACTGTTCGAGGCTGTGCGGGAGCTGCTTGAGGGAGGCCGCCGCGCTCCGCGCGCGGCAGTGCTTCCGCCCATTCGCGCCACCAGCGCGCCGTCAGAGAAAACTGTTCAGGATTCCATGCCGGAGGAGCTTTTATAGCATGGCTGTTCTAGAAGCCGAGGAAAAACTCGCGCGCATACGCATAAATTCGTTTTCATACCTGAAGTCCGACTGGTATGGGCGGCTGATAGGGGTTTACGGCTCGGCCAGAAGCATACTGTCGGCCCGGGCCGAGGATGTCGCGCGGGACGGCGGCATTTCTCTTGAAACGGCGGGTAACCTGCTGCGCGAGGCGGCTGCGGCCGACCCTGAAAAGGAATTGCGCATGACGGAGGCCCTGGGCGGACGCATTGTTGCTTTGGGCGAAGACGGCTATCCCGCCGCGTTGGCCGAAATTACCGAGCCGCCGCTGGTGCTTTATGTGCGCGGCCAACTGCCAGAAAAGCCGGCGCTGGGCGTGGTGGGGACGCGCAAGCCTTCGGCTTACGGGCGCAGGATGGCGCAGTCGCTGTCGCGGGGGCTGGCGGAATGCGGGTTCACTATAGTCAGCGGGCTGGCACGCGGCATAGACAGCTGCGCCCACACGGCGGTGCTTTCAGCCAAGGGCGTCACCTGGGCGGTAATCGGCACCGGCCTTGGGCGCTGCTATCCGGCCGAAAACCGCAAGCTGGCCGAGGATATAGTGGCTTCCGGCGGCGCTATAGTGTCGGAGTTTCCGTATGAGCGCGGCCCCATGCCTTTTCATTTCCCCAGGCGCAACAGGATAATAGCCGGGTTATCCTGCGCGGTGCTTGTTGTGGAAGGGGCTCACACCTCCGGGGCTCTGATAACCGCACGCATGGCGGTAGAGCAGGGCCGGGATGTGCTGGCCCTTCCCGGCCAGGCCGATTCACCGCAAAGCGAGGGCCCCAATCTTCTTATTAAGGACGGGGCCGCGCTTGTGCGAGATATTTATGATATAGTCGAAGCCCTGCCCCCGAGGCATTTATTCGGGCTGGACCTGCCCCGGCGCGGCAAGGAACACCCCTCCTCCTCGGCGGAACGCCTTAAGGCGGAATTGGGCGAGGACGCCCGCGCGGTGTTGAGCTGCCTGGGCTCCGAGGAACTTTCGCTGGACCTTTTTGTGGAACGCCTGGGCTGGACTGTGCCCAGGGTGTCGCAGGCGCTTTTTGAGCTGGAAACGCAATCCCTCGTCATGGCGCGGGACGGCATTTATTCAAAAAACTAACAAGAGAGGCTGTTACAGGATTCTTATCATGCCCAGGGCAAAGAAAGATACCAAGGAAAGCAAAACCGCACCCGCGAAGAAAGCGGCGAAGGCGTCGGGACAGGCGTTGGTGATAGTCGAGTCTCCGACCAAGCAGAAAACCATAGCCAAGATACTGGGCCCGGGTTACTCGGTGAAGAGTTCCTACGGCCACGTGCGCGACCTGCCGGAGCGCGCCATAGGTGTCGACGAGAAAAACGATTTCGCGCCGTCCT
>JAAYTX010000015.1 GCA_012523635.1 Elusimicrobiota bacterium | reverse complement strand
ATAAGGCCCAGTTCCACCACCACGTTCATGTCCGGCGAGGAGCCTGCGGCCTCCATTTCGTTGACGTCCATGAACATCGGGTAGGCCAGGTTGTTCTTGGCGTTGTCGAACATCATGATGGTCCAGGCGCGCTTTGGCTGGGGCAGCTGTATCTGCGGCCCGACTGGCGCGGCGGTAAGCTCCGGCGCGGCCACATTGGCCGCCGAAGCGGAAGGGGTCAGTTTGGGACCGGCCCAGCCCAGCGAAGCCGACAGGAACAGCGCCAGCGCCGACAGGATGAGCGGGGTTGTCTTCTTGATGTTCATTATCATTCCGTCCTTTTTGTTTATGGGCCGCTGCCGCCTGGCCCTCAGTCTTCTTTAATACCTTACTTTAACAATCTTCCCGGCGCATGGGCCAAAGGGCCTATGCGCAAACCGCAACCTCAAATCAGGGGAGGGCGCTGGCCGACTTCACTATTTCGCTCTTGGCCAGCTTTTCAGCCATCTTTACGGCATCTGCCGGGCCTTCGCAGACCAGCACATAAACATTTTTGCGCGGAGCGCGGATTATAGACAAGTCGTTGTCCCGCAACAGGTCCTTGCGGCTGTCGTCCGATGAGGGGGCGAACTCCACCTCTATCCGGCCCTTCTCAAGCGAGGCCCAGGCCACCGGCGAGGCCGAAAGCACATAAGGGTGGCGCTGCATGTTGGCGCGTATGGCCGAGGTGTCCTTGGGATCTTCGACGGCCAGGTAATACATGCCTTCCGGCGTGACGGAAACCACGGCAAGCTTCATCTCGGCCAGCGTGTCCTCTATCACTTTTTTAGTGACCACCGGGGGCAGCCCTGCCTCATCCGTGCGGTCCTTGAAGAAAGCGATTATGGCCGGAGCAGGCGTCTCGACGCGGGTGAGGGAGGGAACCGGCACCGGCACATTTTCCGACGCGGCGGGCAGTTCCGCTCCGCGCGCCGGGGCGCACAGAAAAAGGCTGAGCGACGCCACCTGGAAAAACATTCTCTTGCCTGAAACCATTTTGTGTATGCTCTCGTTTTTAAACCTATTGTTATGTAATTATAATCGGGTCCGGGCTTCTTTGCAGGGGGCATAAGGCCCAATTTCACATAGGACCTAAGGCCTATATTTACCCAAAGCAGACAGTAATATGAATACGGCCACAAACAGGGCCACAGCCGCAAAAAGACGTTCGCCTGAACGCCAGTAGCCCCGCGCCAGCAAAAGCGCGCGCAGCACCGGGGTGGACAGCAGCACCGCCACGCCCGCCAGCGAAAAAGCCGGCCCCAGCCCGGAGCCGGACGCGAAAAGGACGGCTCCGCAGGAAAGCAGCGCCGCGCTGAGCACGCAGCCGTAAAACAACGCGACGCTCACGCGTTTCTGAAGGGCGCGTTCGGCCTGTTCGCCGGCGTTCACAAGACCCCCGTGGAAAGGAACATTTTAACGCCCACAAAAAGCACCAGGCCCGCGAAGGCCAGCTCCAGTTTTTCGGCCCTGAGGCCGGCCAGCGCCTTGATGCCCAGCGCCGCCCCCGCCAGCACACCCAGCACAAGCGGGGCGGCCAGTTCGGGCAGCAGGTAGCCTTTTGAAAAATACACTGCGGCGCTGGCCGCGGCCGTCATGCCCAGCATGAAATTGCTGGTGGCGGCGGCGGCCTTCAGCGGCACGCCGCACAGCAGGCGCAGCGCCGGAACCTTTATTATCCCGCCGCCCACGCCCAGCAGGCCGGAAAGCGCCCCTGCGCCTATGGCAGAAAGCGCGGCAAGCGGAAAGCGCCGCACGGCATAATGCACCTCCCGGCCGGAGGCCGGGTCGAAATAAAAGCCGTCAAGCGGGCCGCGAGGGCCCTGCGGGGCAGGGTGTTCCGCGCCGGGACGCAAAGCCTTGCGCGCCATGGCGACCGACACCGCGCACAACAGAATGGAAAACATCAGGCGCAACGTGCCGCCGTCCAGCCGCGAGGCCAGCAAAGCGCCCAGCGCCGCGCCGGGCACAGTGAAAGCCTCAAGGCTCAGGCCCAGCTTCATGTTGGCAAGGCCGCGTTCCACGTTCACCGAAGCCACGGAGCTGGAGGCCGCCACAATCATCGCAAGGGAAAGGGCCACCGCCGCATGCATTGGCAGGCCGAAATAAAGCACCAGCGCCGGTATGGCGAAAATGCCGCCGCCCAGGCCGAAGGCCGAGCCCAGCACTCCCACGGAAGCGCCCAGCACGAAAAGCTGCACCGCCATAGCCAAACCCATTGGTGGATTTTATCATATAGGCGCGCCGCGGCGCGTATTGCAAAACCCGGCGCCAAAATGCTATGTAAGTATAGGTTCATCCCCGGGGGTGCCGGGCAAGGCCGAAAAAGCCATTAGGAGGATGCCGTTCCGATGAAAAACATTAAGATACTGCTGCTGCTGGCGCTGCCGCTGCTGCTTGTAGTCGGCCTCATGTTAAAGGGCCGCCGCGCGCCCGCCGAGCAAACCGTCGCCAACATGGAGGAGATTTTCGAGAAGAAAGGCAAGTTCGACCCCGCCAAGCTCAACTCCTCGCCCGAATATTTCAAGGAACTTTCCCGCATACTGCGCGAAGGCCGCAAGGCGCAGTCGCGCTCGCGCGCGGCGGCCATGATGGTGTACATCAGCACCCCCAGCCCGGCCAAGCCGCTGTTTGACTCCATGAATTTCGACAAAAGCCCCGTGGTGCGCATGGAGTCGCTGAAATCGCTGCAGACCATAACCGGCCTCAACCGCCGCGCCCGCACGGTGGTGGACATAGAGGCAGTCAACAGCCACAGCCAGGAAATGATGGCCCGCTCGCTTAAATCCATCTACGCGCAGACGCGCGGCAACCAGGACGAGCGCCACCTCTACGAAATCATCGTGGAAGCCTTCCCCGACGTGAAGGACATGAAGCTGCTGAAAAGCAGCGCCACGGTGCTGGACCTCAATCTCGCCATCAACCAGACCAAGGACAAGGAAGTGCGCCTGGCCGCGCTGGACGTAATCAACTACTCCAAGGCCGCGCCGATGATACGCATCACCCTGCCGCTGACCAAGAACAAAAGCGACGCCATACGCCGCCAGGCCGCGCGCACCCTGGGCCTGATGCGCCACTACGATTCCGTGGCCCCGCTGACTGCGATGATGGACACCGACAAGTCGCAGGACGTGCGCCTGATGGCCGCGCAGTCGCTGGCCAAGCTGCACGCCTACGCGCCGCTGCAGGCCGCGCTCACCTCCAAGGACGCCATGGCCCGCCTGGCCGCGGTGACGGCGCTTGGCGCAGCGCGCAAGCCCATTTACTTCCCGCTTATCAAGGACACGCTGAAGGACCAGAACTCCGAAGTGCGCAAGGCCGCCGCCTACGCGCTGGGCCGCTACCGCACCACCGCCGCCCAGGAGCCGCTTAAGGAAGCCCTCAAGCGCGAACGGGTTCCGGCGGTCAAATCGGAACTGCAGATGGCCCTGCGCCTCTCCGGCGGACAATAAGCGCTGCTTTATGCGAAAACGCGGGCCGAGGGACTGAAGGCCCGCGTTTTTCATTTATATGGAAAACCTCCCGCCGCAAAACGCTAAACGCCAGGCCGCCCGCTTCCGCCTGCTGGGCGCGTTGCTGTGCCTCGCGGCGGGGGCATTCAACCTTCAGCAGCCGTGGGCCGCGTTTTCCGCCAACCCGCTCAGCGACCCGGCTTCCTACCCCGACCTGGCCCGCGCCAGTTCCTGGTTCTTCGATTCCGGGATACGGGAGCCGCTTCCCGTTTTTCTGACCAAGCTGGGCCTGCTTTCCGGCCTGTCGCCGGACCTTGCCGTGCGCCTGCCCGCAATGGCGCTGGCCCTGATTAGCGGCCCCGCGCTGTGCGCTCTGGCGTGGCCTGTGCTGGGGGGACCTGCCTCCTACGCGGCGGGGCTTCTGCTGGCGTTCAACCCGTGGCTGGGGTTTTACGCGGCCTGCGGCTCCAACTCGGTGCATGCGGGCTTCTTCCTTTCCATATTCCTGCTTCTGCTGATGTCCGAAGGCGGGCTCAAAACGGCGCTGTTTGCGGGAATCGCGGCGGGCCTGGCCGCGCTGTCGCTGCTTGAAAGCGCCGGGATAGCGGCGGCCTGCTGCCTGCTTTACGCGACGCTTGACGGGGCGGAACCAAAAAAGGCTTTCCCTTATTTTACCGCCGCATTTAACGCAGCCTCCTGGCGCAGGGCCGGGCTGGCGCTGGCAGTATGCGTCGCGCTGGCCTGCCCGTGGCTTGTCTGGCAGAAGGCGCACTTCGGCTCCTTCACGCACAGCCACGGCCTGCATGCCCGCTTCTGGCTGAACGCCTCGCGCGGCGTGCCGCCCGGGCCGGAACGGTATATGCCGGGCCCGGCCTCGCCCTCGGCCCCGCTGTTGCGCGAAGGCGTCATGCGCGCGCCCGTATTGATTGCAAAAGGCTACGCCGCCGCGCTGAAGCGCGCGCCTGGCCTGTTGCGCTCGAAGGCCGTTTTCGCGGCGGCCATTTGCGGAGGAATCTGCGCGTTTTTCATGGGCGCGCCGCTGCTGCCGCTGGCGCTTGCCGCCGCAATATTCCCGGTGGCCCCGATACTGACGCTTGACCAGGCCGGGCCCGGGATGGGGGTGGAGATGCGCTTCCTTCTGCATACGCTGTGGCTGTGGTGCCTGTGCGCGGGCTTTGCGGTGAAGGCCGCCTTTACGCTTTATGAAAAGAGGACGCAGAACGTTTCGGCCAAAAAGTTCCTGGCGATTGGCGCGCTATGCCTTCTGTTCTGCGCCGGGGGGGCGTCCGCACAGCCGCAGATTTCCATAACAGCGGTTCGCACTGTCCGCACAGTACCTGCGCAAAAGGCGAAAGCCGCCAAAACCGGCGTATGGGAAACCCCGCGCCCGCAGATAATCGAGCGCGACGGACAGAAGTACGAGGTTTTCAGCATGCGCCCCAACATGGAACGCTCAGGCATCACTTTGCGCGACCAGGGCAACCGCGGAACTTGCGCCATTTTCGCCATCACGCTGGCCCTTGAATACGAATGGACGCGCCGCAATTTCGGCAAGGCGGTGCAGCTTTCACCGGCCTATCTGTTCTGGGCTGCGCAGAAGCGCAATTTCCGCAATGACGACGATGGCTCGGCGCTGGAACAGGTGGTGATGGGCGCAAAGCGCTACGGCATCTGCACCGAAAAACTTTTCCCATACGACACCGCCACGGCCGGACAGGCCCCGCCGAGCGGGGCCGACTGGGACGCCTCTAAACGCGCCGTGTTCACGGCCTACTGGATAAAAAAGCAGTCGCGGCACTCGGCCTCGTCAGAGGACGACAACACCGCCGCGCTGATGCAGGCTCTCAAGCGGAACCACCCGGTGGTGGCGGGCCTGTTTTCCGACACAGCCGGACAGGACGCACATGCGCTTACCGTGGTGGGCTATGTTAAGCCCCTGGGCGCGCCCGGCAAAATAATGCTGGGACTGGCCGATTCTGCCAGCGCCGAGTTCGGCTATATGCGGCTTGAGGATTTTAGCCGCAGGATGTTCGAAGCCGTCTATTTCCAGTACTAAGCACAAGACTGCCAGTAAAACATCAGGGCGCGCCGGCTGGCGCGCCCTTTGCTTTGTATGCGGAAGCAGGGGGGGTTAGTTCTGCCGGGGACGGGTATCACGGTAAATGCCCCAGACGGCCCACAGCATCGAAACAGTTGCCGCAAAGAACATGCCGTGCAGCAGGTTTTCCGGCAGCGCGGCCTGCATGGTCAGGCGGGCGATGTCGTACACCACATAAATCAGGTATGTCAGGGCTATGCCCCAGCCGTAGGGCTTCTTCCTGCGCCCGGCAAGCATGACTCCCAGCACGGCCACGGCCCCTTCAAGCACTATCGAAACCATCTGCGCGAAAAGCATGAATCCTCCCGGTCTGTTGTCACAGCGGCGCGAAACCGCAGGCGCCTGAGCTACATTTTAGCAACTTAACGCCGCGCCCCGCAGGGCGCGACAGAGAAGAACTTATAGACTGCTTCGCTGCGCTCGCAGTGACACAAAAGGGAAAACGCCAAGTGAGACAATAACAAATGTCACTGCGAAGCTGACGTCATTCCCACACGTGTCACCGCGAGGGCGAAGCCCGTGGCGGTCTATGATTCTGTAACCCGCAACCTGACACAAAGTGTCATTGCGAGACGCACGAAGTGCGGCGAAGCAATCTATAATTACGCAACCTGACACGAAGCGATATCAGGAAGAAAACACCTGTCTGTT
>JAAYTX010000157.1 GCA_012523635.1 Elusimicrobiota bacterium | reverse complement strand
TTTCCACGGGGCTATTACCTTTATCTCCGGCGCAAGCGAGTAGTAGCTCAGTTCAAAGCGCACCTGGTCGTTGCCTTTGCCGGTGGCGCCGTGCGAAACGTACTGCGCGTTTTCCATGCGCGCCACCGCTATCTGGCGGCTGGCTATAAGCGGGCGGGCCAGGGCCGTGCCAAGCAGGTAGCGCCCTTCGTATACCGCGTTAGCCTTCAGCGCCTTGAAAATATAGTCGGTGACGAAAACCCGCCGCAGGTCTTCCACATATACCTTGACCGCGCCGCAGCGCAGGGCTTTGGCCCGCATTTGGGCGAAATCCTCGCGCTGTCCGACATTCGACACGTAGGCAATAACGCTGTAGCCCTTATCGGCCAGCCATTTCAATATGACCGAGGTGTCCAGGCCGCCAGAGTACGCCAATACCACTTTTTTACCGCGCATTCAGTGTCTCCGTGCAAAACCGCATCAGGAAAATTATATGATATTCCTTAAGGCAGGCGCGGCAGCCGCGCCTGAAGCCGACCGGAGACGAATATGAACACATTTTTACGAAGATTCCTGTGCATTCTGGCCCTGCTTTTGCCGTTATCGGCATGGCAGGCGCAGGCCGCGAAAAACACCGAGCCGCGCCACGCGCCGGTGACTGTCGGGCCACAGGAAGTGCTTGAGGAGGATATCCTTACCGACGCGCCTGTCACGATAGACGGAAAGCTGTCTGGCAAATGCACCTCGCTGGGCGCCCCGGTGTCGGTTTCAGGAAGCGTCGAGGGCGATGTCAGCTCGCTGGGCGGTCCTGTGTCCATATCCGGGCTGGTGAAGGGCGACGTGTTTTCCGCCGGAAACAACATAGATGTCACCGGCACGGTGCGCGGGGACGTTGCCGCAATAGGCGGCAACGTGGTGCTGCGCGACTCAGCCACCGTTATAGGCGATATCTCCACCATAGGCGGCCACATAGAACGCGGCGGCAAGGTGGTGATAAAGGGCGCGGTGAACTCCACCGACGTCAAGATGCTGGGCCGCATGATGCCGCGCCTGCTGCGTTCCGGCTTTAGCGGAAGCGGCGACGGGCTTAAGGCCCTCCTGCTGGGCAGCGCTTTCGGCCTGGCCGGGCTTGCGATACTTTCCTCCGTGTTAGTTTCGGCTTTGCTCCTGTTTCTGATTCCGCCGGTATTTTTCCCGAAAAACGTGGAGCTTTCGGCTGAATGCATAAGGCGCGACCCCTGGCGTTGCGCGGGCATGGGTGCGCTGATTGCGCTGTTGACCACTCCGGCCCTGCTTAGCCTGGCTATTTCCATAGTTGGACTGCCGCTGATTCCCCTGGCGTTGTTGTTGTTGCTGATATCGGCCATACTGGGCTTCAGCGCTTTCGCCGTTGTGCTGGCGGAGCGTTTTTTCACCGGCATCAAGAAGCCCGTGCCGGATACCCTGCTTAAGCGGGTGGGCGCGGGTTACCTGCTGTCCGCCGGACTGCTGTTCTTCGGCAGGATGCTTCCGTTCATAGGCGGTTTGCTGGCCCTTGCCGGGCTGATTGTCATGGTTTCCGGGCTGGTTCTGGGCTTGGGTTCTGCGCTGGTCACGCGCCTGGGCACTGAACTTAAACTGCCGAAGCAGGTCCAGCAGCCGTAGCCAGACAGTATTTCGGATAACGAAAAGAGGCCCCGGTTAACGGGGCCTCTTTTCTTGTTCGTAGCAGGAATGGTTCAGGCTTTCCGCCTGTCGTGGGCGTTCCAGGTGAGCGACAGCAGCAGGGTAGAGAGTGCGCAGGACCAAAGCAGGAGTTGGAATCCGCCGTCCCAGCCGTAATGCTGGACAACTTTTCCTATGCCCAGTTCCGCGATAGTGGCACCGCCTAGATAGCCGAAAAACCCGGTAAGCCCGGCGGCTGTCCCGGCGGCTTTTTTAGGGACGGAGTCCACCGCCGCCAGGCCCACCAGCATTACAGGTCCGTAAACGAAAAATCCTATGCCCAGCAGGGCCAGCGTGTCCACCAGCGCATGTCCTGGCGGGTTCAGCCAGTAAACCACCACTCCAGCCGTAACCGCCAGCATGCACAGGGCGGAAACGGGGCCGCGCCTTCCGTGAAAGAACCTGTCGCTGGCCCAGCCCGACAACAGCATTCCGGGTATGCCTGCGTACTCATAAACAAGGAAGAGCCAGCGCGATTGGTCGTGCCCGTAGTTTTTTGCGGCTGTCAGATAGGTGGGGGCCCAGTCCAATACGCCGTAGCGCACCACGTATACGAAGATATTCGCGACGGCCAGTATCCACAGCGTTTTGTTGTTGAATATGAAGCCGAAAAATATTTCGCGGGACGAGAGTTCCTTCTCCCTGTCCTGCGCGGCGGTGGGGGGGTAGTCGTTCTTGAATTCTTCTATTGGCGGCAGGCCGACGGATTGCGGCGTGTCGCGCAGGAAAATGATGCAGGCTATGCCGGTGAGTACCGCCAGCGCGCCCGGAACATAAAAAATGCTGCGCCATGAGCCCAGCAGCAGTATGGACAGGCTGGCTATGGGCCCCACGATGCCGCCGCCCACGTTGTGCGAAATGTTCCACAGCGAGAACTTCACGCCGCGTTCCTTGTCCGAGAACCAGTGCGTCATCACACGCACGCAGGGAGAATAGCCCATGCCCTGCGCCCAGCCGTTGAGGAACCAGAAAAAGAACATCATCCACAGCGAAGGCAGGAACCCGAAAAAGAGGTTGACCAGCCCGGAGAATATCAGCCCGGTGCCCAGGAAATAGCGCGGGTTGGCCCGGTCGGCCAGATGGCCCATGTAGAACTTGCTTATGCCGTAGGCTATGGAGAGCGCGCAGCCTATCAGGCCGACGTCGCCGGTAGTGAAGCCCAGCTCGTTTATCAGATACGGTTTCGCCAGCGAGAAGTTTTTGCGCACCAGATAAAAGCCGGCATACCCGCCCAGAGCGCAGGCCATGACCTGGAAGCGGTAGTGCGCATAAGTCCGCGGGATGCTCTCTTGCGGCAGCGGTTTGGCAAAAGGGGCCGGGCGGTATATGGATAATATATCGGAAAAAAATTTCATGTCGTATTCAAAACGTGATGCGCCATTCTAGCAAAATGCGCCGCGCCGGAAGAGCGCGGGGGCAAACCTGCTATAATTCGTCTATGAAAAAACTTGAGATGGTTTCGCGTTCTCTGGCTTCGGCCGCTGTCCTGTTATTTTCATTGCCGGCCGCCGCTTCAGCGGATTCCTCTCAGGCTTTCCCGGAATTCCTCCGGGCCGGGACAGTAGCCCTCAATGCCCGCTCTTTTTTCATGGACCGCAACTATTATTCCAATCCGCACAGCGTCCAGCAGTCCAACGCCATTGGCGGCAGCGCGGCGTACCAGACTCCCTCGTGGCGCGGGCTCGCTTTCGGGGCGGCGGGGTACACTTCTCAGCCGTTTTTCGCCTCTCCGGCCGGCAGTGACGGCGCCAGCATACTGTCTTCCGGGCAGTCGGGCTATTCCGCACTGGGGCAGGCCTATCTTCAATATGCCGCCGCAGGCTTGAACCTGACAGTTTACCGCCAAGCGCTTGATACTCCTTTTCTAGGTTCCAATGACGTGCGCATGACGCCAGTTACTTACGAGGCTTATACAGTCGCGGCTGTCCCCGCTGAGCACCTGACCGTCACCGTAAGCCAGGTGGCGGGCATAAAAGGCTGGACCGACAGCGGCTTCAGAAGCATGACCCGCTTCGCCGGTTTCGAACAGGATAATCCTCTCACCATGGCGGGCGCGGTCTATACCACGCCGCAGGGGCATAAGTTGCAGTTATGGACCTATCAGGCCTATAACTTCATGAATACTTCCTATTTCCAGTACGATTACGCCTGGCAGCCGCGCCAGTGGCGCTACGCTGTGGGGGCGCAGGCCATAACGCAGGTGGACACCGGAGACGCCATTGACGGCCACAGGCGCGGCGCTGAAGTGGGCGTAAAGGGCGGGCTAGGGCGCGGGCCGTGGAACGCCGCGCTGGCGCTTACTCAGGCAATGCCGGGCCATAGCCTGGACAACCCATGGGCGGGCTATCCCGGCTACACCTCCATAATGGAAGAGGACTGCGATTTGTCCGGAGAAAGGGCTTTTCTTATTCATTTTGATTATGCTTTCGCGTCCGTTGGGATTGCCGGGCTTGTCGGGCGGGCGGATTATACACAGGCCTTCGACCCTAACAGCGAACTGGACAGCCCGCGCCAGCGCGAACGCAACCTTGTGTTCAACTATGCAATGCAGGGCGATTT
>JAAYTX010000014.1 GCA_012523635.1 Elusimicrobiota bacterium | reverse complement strand
GAAACGGAGACAGGTACAGCCAAAGCCGAGTCCCCTCAGCGCCGGCTATTCCCAGCATATCGAAAAATAGAAGCGAAACCAGAAGTGTAAAAACGGCATTGACTTCCATAAACACCGGCTCTCCGGAAAGCAGGCGTTTCGGCGAACGCAGGGCGGAAAGCGCCGCCGCGGCAAGAACCCCGAGGCCGCAGTTTACCAGAAACAGCGGGGGGTTCAGCGCAAACCACAGCCAGTATTCCCGCCTGTAAAAAGGCACTTTTGCGTAAAAATACGCCTGCTTCATATTCTCAAACAGGCTGTAGCCGAACACCGCATATAACAATAGATAGGAAACTGTAAAACCGACGACGGAATAACCCAGGAAACGGAAAGCCTGCCTGTAACCGGTGTCAGCCTGCAGGCGCGAATAGTAAAGCGCAGTCAGAAGGGCAAAAAGGCAGAACACCGCACCGGGGGCGGGTTCGAAAAACAGGAGCAGATAAAATAGCGCTCCGGAGTAAAACGCCATCCGCGCCCCGTATCCCCTGAAATACAGCGCCGCCGGAACAAGCCCAGAAAGCAGCAACAGCGGAGTAACGGTATTAAGCACCGGGGCGAAATAAACAAGCGGCGGAGCGAAGAGATAAAACACTGCGGCAAGGATTGCTTTTCTTCTGTCCTCGGTAAGTGCCCGCACAAGGAAGTAAAGCGGGACTGCGGCCAGCTTGGACAGCAGCACCATGGTGCAGCCAAGAAACAGCGGGTTGCGGCTGATGCCCCCAAGAAGGCTGTAAAGCAGCGGCTTACCCAGCATATTGGTGTGCATGTGCTGGGCGGCAGGAAACATGGCCGGCAAGTCCAGGCTGTGCCTAAGCAAGTGCCCGGGCGCAAGCGCCGAGGCGGCATAAAAGCTGTTGGCATTGGCGCTTTGCACCACTTCGGAAAGCGAAAACACGCCGCCCTGCGCAATTACTGCATGAAACAATAACGCCAAGGCTGTCCAGCCAAACAACGCGTCTGGGCCGTTGAACCTCTCCCAGGGATATTTTTTTAGAAGCGCGAAGAAACAGGCCGCACACGCCAGGCCGGTCAGCAGAAAATCCCAGCGGAAAAACTGCAAATACGGCGCGACCCTTTCGCCTGACGGCGCAAATGGAAAGGCCTGCCGGGAGAGCAGCACCAGATACAAAAGCAAAAGCCCCCAGCACAGCCCGCCAAAACCGCTTAAATACCCCAATAAAGCCTTGCGCATGACGATTACTAATGATAGCAGTATTTTATCCGTCTCGGCAGTACGCCTTGAAACTGTGCGGACACAGTTGCCGAAGGCTCATTATAGTGCCAAAATATAGCGATGCTGAAGCTATTCGCCATCTGCATTCCGTTGCTGTTTCCGGCGCTGCTCCGGGCGGAACCGCCGGCTCCGCCGGAGACTGTGCCCTACACGGAACAGGAGACATCCACAATACCTTTCCGTACGGAGGCGAAAAACAGCGATTCCCCGTTCCACAGGCTGTCCGCGATGTTTGACAGCGCCGCCGTCCCCGGCACAAACGAGCTGCCCGGCTGGCATACCGGACGGCTGTTCCGGGCGAAAGAGCCTGACGTCCCGGTTTCAGTCTTGCTGGCCGCGCAGTGGCAAAAACCCTCACCGGCCTCTAACAAAAAAGTGCTGCTGGTGCGCCGGCTGGAGGATGAAACCCCCGTCTATTTCGATTCGCTTACCGCACTCAAGCGCAAGCAAATCCAGGCCGAGCTCGCGCAAAGAACCGGCCTTCCCCGGACATATTCCGGCGACAATTGCCTGTATGTGCTTAACGCAGGGCCCGAGAACGGCGACAAGATGTTCATACGCCAGCACGGCCCATATCTGGTTTTCAAGGGATTTGACGCAGTTACCCGCCAGGAATATTACGGGTACGTTTCGAAAAAGAGCCGCTGAACAGGCGCTTCTATTTAGTGTGTTTTTTTGTGCCGGCAGGTTCGGCTTTCTGCGGTTTCTGTGGTTCCAGCGTGAAAATAAGCAAATCATCAGTGTCGTAGAGAGGGCGGAAACGGGAATCGTTCCGAATTAACTGATAGAAACCCGCCTTCTTGGCTGTAATTCCGTATTTTGCCTTGAACACTTCCGTCAGCGCCTTATAGGGATCCATGTTCGGGCGCCCCTCCGACAAGTCCTGGTACAGAGCGTAAACATCCTTTGACCAGTAATACATGTATATCGGGTCCAGCACCACCAGATAGCGGTCCCGGGGGTTAAGACAGATAAGATAAGGGGATTCCCCCCAGGAGGAATGATAAATCGTTTCTCCTGGCGGGATATTTTTGCTCATCCATTCGGCGGCACGCTCGTAAGTGCGCGAAAAATCATTTTTATATTTCAAGCGCGTTTCAAGGCCCTTGACGCAGGAAACTGTAAGCGGAACGGCCATCACCGCCCACAACAGCACCGCGGCGCGCGCGATTTTTCTTGCATTCTGCGGCTGAGTCTGTTCCAGGCGGTCGAACAAATCCCTGGTGAATGATGCGGCGGTCAGCACCGCCAGCGGGACAGCGGGAAACCAGAACCTGTTGCTGAGCAAAGACAGCAGATAATAAAGGTTGGCAGCCGCGCCGAATACCATGGTGTACAGGGAAATGCGCGGACGATAGGCCCAGGCTGCCCACATCATGCCCCAAAACACCGCAAACACCGCGAAATTTGTGAGCAGTGCCATCTTGGAGCTAACGGCATAAAGCTCCATGGCAAATGAGATGTTGGAGCCGCCCAGGGCGTAGAACGGGGTCAAAAAGCCGTTAATATAAATAGTCAGCAGGTTTGCCGGGAAATTCGGGTGCGCTATCAGGCCCAGCGCGGTTCCGGCCGCGGCATAGGCCACCAGCCGAAGGTCATATTCCCTGTCGCGCAGGTAGCGGACAAGCTCGCACAGGCCGACGAAAAACACCAGCGTAAAGGCGGACAGGTGCGCCCAGCTATACAATAGCGCAACCGCGAAAAGCGGATATTTGCGCTTCTCTACCGCGAAGTAAATCCCCAGCAGCGTGAAAATAGAGGCCAGGGTGCCGGGCCTGAAGTCGGAATAATACGTCACGAAAAGAGGCGATAGGAAAACGGTAATCAGAGCCAGCGCCGCAGGCAGCGGCGAAAGAAACCGGCGGAACAGATATACCAGCACTCCCAAAAAGGAAAATCCCAGCAGCATTGAGGTGAATTTGGACACCCATCTCGGGTCGCTGGTGACGAACGTGAACGGCAGGGCCAGCACGTGCAGCAGCAGGTCTTTGTCGGAATAGGCCTCCTTCATAACGGACATCTGCGTCCACGGGAAGCGGTCCAGGAACCAGCCCTTCTCCCTTATGAACTGGGTCACGGCGGCGTGATAGTAGGCGTCCACAGTAAGCAGGGCCGGGGTGAGCTGAATGCAGACCGTGACGTAGGCCAGCCCCAGCAGAACGGCAATCAGCACGCCAAGTTCAAAATTCCAGGAAGCGCGCTGATTCATCGTCAGAAATTCGAGGCCGGGGTCACCAAGTCCCCGTCGGCGTTGCGTATGCCGCCCACAAGCAGGCCCGCCTGGTCCAGGTCCACATACCCGTACCAGAACGAAGTGAGGTTAGGGTTCCTGACGGCCTGGGCGTCGAAGGTTGCGGGGGTATAGGTGGTGGAGGAGATGTAGTAAAGGAAACTGGCGTTGGAAGCGTTCAGGCTGGTCACAAAAGCCGGGTCGAGATAATCGTCCAGGTCAGGCGACACATTTGCGGCGAAAGCCCCGTTCTGCACCTTGTACAGGCGTTGCGCGGTCCATATCGCCTGCAGGTTCGCCGTGGCGATATCTACGCGCGCCTGCTCGAAAGCCTTGCGGAAACGCGGCACAGAAAACGAAATCAGCACCGACAACACCACTATGCTGACCATCATTTCAAGCAAAGTAAAAGCGGCGATTTTTCTCATCGTTTGTCGCCTCATTTCAACCGCCGCCGGCCGCGCCGCCCAATTGGAACATAGGCAGATACACAGAGGCAAGCATCAGCGCCACGACCACGCCCATGCCTATGACTATCAAAGGCTCAAGCATGGTGGTGAGGCGTATGGTAAGCGTTTCAACCTTGGAAGAATAATAGCCGGCCACCAGTTCCAGCACTTCGGGCAGTTTGCCGGACTCCTCGCCCATTCTGACCATGCCCACCAGCATCTTGGTGTAAAAGCCTGTGCTTTCCAGCGCCGACCCGAGGTCGCCGCCGGTGGAAATCTTCATGTGCACGTCGCCAAGGGCGTCGTAGTAAATGGGGTTTCCTTTTGTCGCGTCCTGCGCCGATCTGATGGAGTCCAGCAGCGGCATGCCGCTCTTGAGCAGCAGCGTCAGGTCCGAGGCCAGTTTTTCGTTGGCCGACTGTATCACCAGCTCGCCGACCACGGGGATGGCCATCAGCAGGGAATAGAACTGCCTGCCGCCGTAATCGGTGGCTATGAAGCGTTTGAACAGCATTATAAACGTGCCGGTGGCCAGCACCATCGCTATGCCGTATTTTTGCACGGCGTTTGACATATCCAGCACGAACTGGGTAATGGCGGGGAGTTTGCTGCCGAAATCGCCGAAAAACGCCGCGAAGGTGGGAATAACCTTCCACAACATGACGAAAATACAAATAACCGCCACGCCGAACATGATGGACGGGTAAATCATCGCAGATTTTATTTTGCCGCTTAGCGCGGAACGTTTCTTTATGTTCACGTTCAGCTTTTCAAGCAGCGGGGAAAGCTGGCCGCTCTGCTCGCCGATTCTGACAATCTGCGTCCACTGGTAGGGGAACACTTTGGGGTAGCGGGTCATCGCCTCGTTAAGAGAGGAACCGCCAGCCACGCGGTTTGTGATGTCGCGCACCACGGCCTGAAGTTTTATGCTCTGCGTCTGTTCCACGGTCAGCTTCAGCCCGCGCAGCAGCGGAACGCCGGCGTTGAGCAGCGTGGACAGGTGCTCGAACATCGATATCAGGTCCTCTTCCTTGATTCCGGGATGAGGCTTGGCCTGAACGCGCGCGTACTTTATGAATGAACCGTAGAATCTTGCCATCGGGCTATATTATACAAATACTAACGCTGTCTTCCCCTGTCGGGCGCAGGAGCGGTTCCGGACTCAAGCAAGCGCAGGTTAAGTATGCCGGGAACAGGTATTTCCCTCCAGCCGGGCATGGGCCTGGCTCCGTCGTCCCACAGCAGAAAATACCGTATCCCCATGCCGCGCAGGGCCTTTTCTGTCTCCTGCGTTGACGCGCCCTTGCGCTCCTCTCCAAAATAACGCGCGCCCAAATAATAAGAGAGATACAGGTTTTCCATCCACATTGTATTGGAGGCTATGTTTGCCCCACGAAAATCCGCCGCGCGTGCAAGCCGCCCTGCCAGCGCAGGCATTTCAGCGCCCTGACCGAAGTTTCCTATCAAGTTAGCCAACGGCGACACCAGCATTGCAACAGCAAACGCCGCAACAAGCAATTTTCTGCGCAATGGCGTGAAAAACTCATTGCTGAACAGCGCGCCCAAAACCGCCGCGCCCATAACGTAAAGCACCAGATAGCAGAAATACAGGTAGCGCGCCCGCACCACTATCGGCATGTAACCCGCCGAGTATATCGCCAGCGCGGCAAGCGGCAGCAGCCATTTCTCGTCCCAGCCGCCGCACAGGAACAGAATCATGCACAGCAGTATGGCGAAAGAGAAGAACGTGACCGACTGATAGGCGTCGAACACCGCAAAAGCGTTTTTGAGCAAAAGCGAAAGCTGACGGCCGAACAGCTTCGCCGAAGACAGCGGGCTCCATTTCCTTACCGGGATAACCGACGGGTCCTCCCACACGCTGACAGCCGTCAGGTTGGGCGGCGCGAAAAAACCCTCGGAATTGACGGGATGCCCTATATACCCCGGCCCCACCACCGCATGGTTATACGCGCCGGTAGTGTTGACGGTGAAGGAGCCATATTTCGCGCTCAGGAACCCGGCCCAGGGCGCGCACAGAAGCCCGAAAACAATCGCGCTTCTTAAAAACGCCCTGCCCACTGCCGTCCTGCCATCGCCCTGAGCCCGCATAAAACGCAAAAGCTGGGCCAGGACCAGATACGCAAGAAAAAACGGCATCGCGTAGCTTTTGCTGTAATAGGCCGCGGCGGCCAGAGCCCCGCACGCCAGTTGTTTGCGGGGCGAGGCGTTGAAATCAGGCTCCAGCGTAAGCGTGAAGCACAACAAAAGCAGCGCCGCCACCAGAAGGTCTGGCGAAATCACCACAAGGAAAAACGAATACAGCACCGGAATCAGCGTGCCCAGCACCGAGTAGCGCACGCCTTCAGGCATTTCATAGCGCAGAGAGAGGCGGTAAGCGCCGTATAGCGCCAGCAGTCCCGCCAGAGCTCCGGCTATCTTCGCCGCCACCAGCGGGTTAATGCCTATAGCCATGAACGGAAGCAGAAGCCACGACAGCAGCGGGCCCCAATAACCATTCACCGCATTGATAAAATCCCCGTACAGGTATTTGGCCGCGATACTGATATAGGAAATGCCGTCGGCGTCAATCTGGCGGGAATACAGCGGGACCAGCGCCGCCGCGCCTGCGCAGTAAGCCGCCGCGAGTTTCCAAAATCCAGCCGCGCTATTTGCTTTCATGGTATTCCTGTTCCGTGTTCACTTCCCAGATCTTGCCTTTGTCCGTCCGGCCCGCGATTATATTATCCACAGCGGTCATGGCCGACAGCATGGAATGGTCCTGGTTATTATAGCGGTGCATGCCGTTCCTGCCCACAAGGTAAAGGTTCTCCACGCCGTCGGTGAAAGAGCGCGCGCGGGAGAAATCGTCGTAAGTGCCGAAATACGCCGGATAAGCCTTGGGCGAACGCACCACGGCGGTTTCCAGCACTTCGGCGGAAGCGGCTATGTTCATTTTCTCAAGCTCCGACACCGCCAGCCGGGCTATCTCCTCGTCGGCCATGTTCCAGAACGAGTCGCCCTCGTTGCAGAAATATTCAGCGCCCAGCCACACCCCGCCCTTCGGCCCCACAAGATAGGGGCTCCAGTTGTTGAACACCTGAAGCCGCCCCATCTTGACATAATTTTCCTGTATGTAAATCCAGGAATCCGGCACTATGCCGTCAACTGTCTTTATGGAAGTGTTGTTCCTGAGCTTAAGCTTTTTCAGCAAAACCCCGGCGGTGATAAAGTCGCGGTATTGCAGGCCAGCCGCCGCGGCCCTGGCCCCTTCAGGCACTATTTCCCTCGGGAACGCGGCGAACAGGTCCCGCACCGGCATGGAAGAAAACACGAAATCGGCCTTATAACTCGTTTCCGAGCCGCTGGCTTTATCCCGCGCCGAAACCGAAGCCACGCGCCTGCCGTCGCATTCCAGGCGCACCACGCGAGAATTGTAATGGACTTCTCCGCCCAGTTCTCGCACCTGTTCGGCGGCCCGCTCCCACAACTGCCCGGGGCCGAGCTTGGGATACATGAATCTGTCTATAAGCGAAGTTTCCACCTGCCGTTTTTTAGCGCCGGGCAGGCCGCTCATTAAGGCATGCTGAATGGCTTTCCACACCGACAGTCCCTTCACGCGCTGCGCCCCCCATTCCGGCTTGATGCCGGAGCAGGGCACGCCCCAGACCTTCTCGGTGTAATCCATGAAAAACGTCCGGTAAAGTTCCCGTCCGAAGCGGTTGGTGAAAAAATCCTCAAGCGATTTCTCCGGCTTCACAGGAAAAGCGGAATACTTCAGGTAACTCAGGCCTATCTTAAACGTCCTGTAAAAACCCAGCCCGCGCAAAGTCGCGATGCTCAGCCGCACGGGGTAATCGAAAAACTTCTGCAAAAACAGTATGCGGGAGATGCGGTTCCGCATCAGCATGACCGCGTCCATTTTCTCAGGGTCGGCGGCGCAACCGGGCTTTGGCTCAAACAGCGCTCTGCCAAGCAGGAGGTCGTCTTTGGCAGGCGCGCACTGCAAGGGGAACAGTTTCAGCCAGAAATCCTGCACGCGGCCAGACTTGGTGAAGAACCTGTGCCCGCCTATGTCCAGGCGGTTGCCGTTGCAGTTCACGGTCCGCGAAATGCCGCCCGGCTGCACATCCTGTTCCAGCACTACCGGCCTTATGCCGGTGCGGCGCAACAGTTCCAGCGCGGCCGTAAGTCCGGCAGGGCCCGCGCCAATTATCACCGCCGTCCTTTTTTCAGTCATCTGTTTTAATGTTCTTCCTCAAATACGCGCCCAGCATCCAGAACGAGGCCGCCGCCATGACCGTGACCGGCAACACGCGCCAGAGGCGCATCAGCGGAAGCCAGTAGTCGTAGGCCTTGCTGTTAAGATACACCAGTATGCTCCACATCGGCAAGGAGGCCAGGTCATGGTTGTGCCATAGCCCGGGGCTGCGCAGCCAGAAATAAGGCGTGGGGACAAACAACAGAGCCGCCGACGCGCAGTAGCACAGCATGGCTTTACGGCTGAAGCCGTCGCCCCCCCGCCTGTAGGCAAGAATCAGAAAAGCTATGGAAGGCATCAGCGTGGAATAGTGATACTCGTAGGCCGAATCATAGGACAGGAAAAACGCGCACACGGCGCACACGCAGGCCATGAACGCGGCCCGCGCCTGCGCGGCCTCGTCCTTCACGAAGAATATGCACAGCGACAGCGCCAGCAGCAGCAGCCCCGGCAGCTTGAACAGCTTCATGGACACTTTCCCCGCGGCCACATGCTGAACATAGCCGGGCAGCGAAAAGAATTCGAAGTTATCCGCGCGGGACACCCCGAACAGGTTTCTCATGTTCAGCCAGTGCATCAGGTTGTCCTTGACTATGTCGTCGCGGTAACTGACGCTCACCTGCGAACCGCGCACCTTGTAGGAAAAGATAGTGTCCGG
>JAAYTX010000156.1 GCA_012523635.1 Elusimicrobiota bacterium | reverse complement strand
TTCGGCCACGAATTCCGGGTTGGCGTCGTTTGCGCCGGACTTGCCGCGAGCCCCGGTGAACTTGGTTATGGTGGTGCCGTGGTTAAGCAGCGCGGCGTTTTTCTTCTCGAAAACCGAGGGGTACAGCGGGTCGTATATGGCATTGACGTCGGCAGACAGCATCTTGGAGCGCGCCATCGCGCGGCGTGCCGCCAGCCCGTCGTAGGAGCCGTTGGCCAGCGCCATCAGTTCGGCTATCGTGTTTTCGAAGAAATTGGACTGCATTCCCGTCGCGCCCTGTGAGCCCACTTCCTCCTTGTCGCAGAGGAGCACGCAGGCGGTGTATTCCGGCGTGCCCTTGAGGTCCAGCATGGCCTGCAGCGCGGCGTAGGCGCACACCCTGTCGTCCTGGCCGTAGCCCAGTATCATGGAGCGGTCAAACCCTGCCTCGCGCGGCTGCCCGGCGGGAACGAACTCCAGTTCCGCCGACATGAAATCGCTTTCATTCACGCCGAAACGCTTTTTAAGCTCTTCCAGCACGCGGCGCTTTATGGCGTGCTTGCAGTTTTTGTCGGCTACCGGCATCGAGCCCACAATGACATCCAGGTTTTCGCCGGTTATGCCTTCACCGAGGCTTTTCTTGGCCTGTTCCTGGCCCAGGTGCGGCAGTATGTCGCTGATGAAGAACACCGGGTCGGCCGGGTTCTCGCCTATGCTCACCGTTATCTTCTTGCCGTCTGGTTTGATGAAGACGCCGTGCATGGCCAGCGGTATGGTGACCCACTGGTATTTCTTGATTCCGCCGTAGTAGTGGGTGTCCAGCAGGGCCATGCCGTCCGTTTCGTAAAGGGGGTTTTGCTTGACGTCAATGCGGGGGGCGTCGGTGTGGCCGCCCACCAGCCGCATACCCTGTTCAAGCGGCTGTTTCCCCAGCACGAAAGCCGCCAGCGTTTTGCCCGCGCAGGAGCGGTACAGCTTGTCCCCGGGCGCGGCCGGAGCGCCTGAGAGGGCCAGTTCGTCTATATCGCGGAAGCCGGCGGCTTCCAGCAGTTCCACGGCCCGGTCGTGGGCCTGGCGTTCGGTTTTGCTTTTGCCCAGATAGTCCATGTAGGCGGCGCAGTAGCTTTCCATGCGCGCCGCTTCGGCTGGTGAAAATTTATCGTAGCCGTTGGCGTTGTTGTATTCCAACTGTTCTCCGGCGGACTTCCTGGCATTTTTTTTGGCTGACATTGCTTAATCTCCTGGTGCGGCGGATAAGTTCATGTTAAAAGAAAAGGCCCTGGCCTTTCAAGTGCGAAAAAATACCCGCCCTTGCGGGGCGGGTATTGGCAAGGATAGGCGTTGCCGCTATTTGAAGCGGTAGGACGCGCGCGCGGTGGGGGTGATGAAGCTGGTGTTGTAGGTGTCGGTGTTGACGTTGTGGTAGCGCAGGTCCAGCCCGACTGACCACTGCGGCGCCACTTCCACCATAAGGCCTGCCCCGGCGTTCCAGCCGAACTTGGACTGGCTGTCCGCGCTCACGTCTCCGGAGCGGTCTGTCTCGCTTTTGAGGTTGTAGACGCCCATGCCGACCAGGCAGTAGGCCATGGCGTTTTTGCCGCGCAGCGTGAAGTCTTTCATGGCCCGGACAAAAGGCGCCAGCTCCCAGATTTTGCTCTTGCCGTCGGTTATGGAGCCGGTTTTCTGCGAGTCTTTTATGGAATAGTCGTAGTTGTAAGCCATTTCAAGGCCCAGCGCGTAGCGTTTGGCTATCTTGTACTCGCCGCTGACAGCCAGCGAGGGCGAGCCCTTGTTCGTGTCATGGAAATTGCCGGTTGGTATGGAGTAGCCCACCCCGCCGCCGACCGAGATTTTGGACGCGTCAAGCCCGGCGTAGGCGGCAGAAGACATGCACATCACGAGGGCTGACAGTATAAAGGTTTTTTTCATGATACGGCTTCCTCCGTTATATGTGAAAGGCAAAAGAGCCAACGCCAAATACTAGAAAATTGGCCCCGGCGTTGCAATGCGCGGTTCAGCGCGCAGCCGTGCCGGACAGCACCCGGGCGTATTCCTGCGCCATGAAGAGATAGCCGTCCGCGTTGCAGTGGTTGTTGTCGGTGCTGATATAGTCCGTGCGCGAGCGGAAACGTCTGCGGAAAAGTTCAGTGAAATCTATGTAGTCCGTTCCGCTTTCGCGTGCCGCCGCGGTGGCCCCCGGCAATTCCCATTCCGGGTATGAGGATAGTATGACTTTGGCTCCGGCGCGGCGCGCCAGGGCTATGGCATTTCGCAGGTCGCGCGGAAGGTTTTTCTGGATGCGCGGGTCACGCATCCATGTTTGCAGGGTTTGCTCGGGATCAGCCCTTAGGCCGCCGCGCTCTTTGAGGACTGTGGCATAGGCCTGATTATATTCCAGTTCCGGTATTGCCTTGTGCAGGCCGGCGATAAATGTCTCATGCTTCATTGTGCGCGCCGCTTCGGCGGCTTCGCGCAGAAGTATGCGGGAGTGCGGGGCCGCTTTCAGCGCCGCCAGGTAATTTTCGGCGGTGTTGTCCCAGTCCCCGTCGGTTTTGGCCAGCCGCGCCCGGGCAAGGCTCACGCGCGCATCCCCTTTCGAGATTTTGAATGCGCGGTCCAGCAGTTTCTCGGCCTCCGCCTTGTTACCGAGACACTGCAAAAGCCCTGCGCGCCGCCACAGTACGTCCCATTCCCTTGCGCCGTTTTGCAGGGCTGCGGCATATTCCTGTTCCGCCCTGTCGTATTCGCAGAGGGACTGATGCGCCTCGGCCTTCCATAGGTGGCAGGCTGGGCCGCAGTCCGGGCCTGCCTTGTCCAACATTTCAAGCGCAAGTTTCGGCTGTAACTGGTTGAGCAGGCCCTGCCCGAACAGCAGATATTGCCTGCGGTTCCCGGCCGTCTTAAAAAATTTGTCGGCGTAGTATGCGCCTTTGTCGTATTCGCCCCAGCCAAGCATGGCCCCGAAAAATTCCGGCACTGCTGATTCCGCCTCAGGACCTTTGGACAGCTGGCCGAATATTTTCCACGCGGCTGGATATTTCCTTCTGGCGATAAGAACGCTCATAAGCCTTTCTCGCAACAGCGCGTCCGCTGGAAAAACTTTCAGGCCGGCGTGAAGCACGCGCTCGGCTTGGGCATAGTCGCCTGAGTCGGCTTTTGCCCCGGCTAAAAACGCATAGGCCTGCGGGGTAGGGCGTAGTTGCAGGGCTTTTTCGTAATACTTGGCCGCCTCCGCATTGTTGTACTCGGCTGAAAGGCTGGCGGCCATTGCGTTCAGGCTATCCTGAGAATTTTGGTCCAGTGTAAGGGATGCGAAGGCGGCCTCTTTTGCCTCTTTTACTCTGCCGCAGGATAGGAGTATTCCTGAGGCGAAGGCCGCGTTGTCCGGGGTTTGCGGTTTGGCGGCAAGAACTGCGCGCGCCATGTCTGCGGCTGTGGTGTAATCGTGCGCGGCCAGCAGCAGCGGGGCTGCCTGTCTGTAAAGGCTGTTCAGGGCGGGCGTGTCTGCGCGTTTCAGCGGCGCAGATTTAGAAACAGGAGCTGTAAATGACGCTTCTGGCGAATATTCCAGCCCGTCGGGTTCCTCATATTGCTGGCAGGCGCACTGGTTCGCGGGCTGCGGCTTTCGTGTGCCGGGGCCTTTAGCCAAGATGAATTTAACAGCTCTGTAAATTGCCGAATGCATCAGTAGCGCGTCTGGCAGGCGGTTATAATCAGCTTCAAGAGTGTTCCAGCCGTTGTTTGCTCCGGTCAGGATTATGACGGTTGAAGGCTTGTATGTCTGGATTTGCCCCGGCAGTTTTTCCAGCATCTGCCGCGAGTTGGAGCCCGGCTCTCCGAGGTTAATCACTTTGTAGCGTCCCGGCTGGCGCGAATCGAGGAGTTCCTGAAGCTGTGACGGGAAGCTGCGCCCGCCAAGGCCCCAGACAAACGAGTCGCCAGTGCAAAGCACGGTTTCCGCGCCGCGCGCCTGGTCGCGTTTGGCGTCAGCGCGCAGAAGCCAGGAAACGCCGCGCACCGCGCACTCAAGAATTAGCGCGGACAGCAGTGTCAGGATGAATATTTTGAGCAGGAACCGTTTCATGTGGCAATGCGGCACGCCGCCGCGCACAGAGAGATTGTAGCGTTGCGGGCCAAAGCGCGTCAATTTTGTTTTTTGGGCCGTCAATGCGGCAAAAGGAAAGAAAAGCCGCCATCGACGCCAGGCTGGGCCTTCACACCGAACACTTCGGCTATGTTTTCAGACGACAGCACGGAGTCTGCCGGGCCGCAGGCATACGGACGGCCCGAGCGCATGAGCAAAGCGGCGTCGCAGTGGGCGGCTATGGAATTCAGGTCGTGCAGGACTGCGGCCACGGCAAGGCCTTCGCGCGAAAGCTCTTTCAGAAGGCGCATGGTTTCAAGCGAATGCCTCAGGTCCAGATGCGAGGTCGGCTCGTCGAGTAGGAGCAGGCGCGGACGCTGGCACAGCGCCTGCGCTATGAATACGCGCTGTCTTTCTCCGCTTGAAAGCGCTGTCAGCGGCCGCGCCGCGAAAGCGAGCATCCCCACCCGCTTCAGGGCCTGCTCGGCCGCCGCCATATCTTCGGCAGACGGGTCACGCCACCAGCTGGCCCTGAGCATTTTGCCCATCAGTACTGTTTCAAGGACGGAAAAGCGGTAGATGATTTCCGGTTCCGAGGGCAACACCCCCATGGTCCCGGCGCGGGCCGCCCCGGCCAAGTTTTCAGACGGCCGGCCCAGAATGCTTACGGCGCCGGATTGAGGTTTTAGCAGGCCCGCCAGCAGGCGCAGGAGCGTGGATTTGCCTGAGCCGTTGGGACCGGCCACCGCCGTGAATTCTCCCGCCCGAAGAGACAGCGAGACGCCGTCCACAACATTGTGCCCGTTGTAGGCGAAAACGAGGTTTTCTGCGTTCAGAAGGATGTCAGAAGAACTCATGCCTGTTCCTCTTCAGCAGGTAAAGGAAAAACGGCGCGCCGCCAAGCGCGGCCAGCACACCGGCTGGCACTTCGGCGGGGGCCAGCACGGTGCGTGCGGCGGCGTCAAGCGCCATCAGCGCGCCCGCGCCGAACAGCGAGGAAACCAGCAGCAGCCTTCTGTTGCCGGGCCCAAAGAATGCGCGCATGAGATGCGGCGCGGCCAGCCCTATGAAGCCTACGGTTCCAGCCGCGCTTACCGCCCCGCAGGCCAGTATGGAAGCGCCAAGAAAGGCGCGGAGTTTCAGTTTTTCCGGCTCAAGGCCCAGGTAGAAGGCCTTTTCCTCGCCGAGCGAGAGGGCGTCCAGCCCGCGCGTAATCGGCGCTATGAAGGCCAGGCCTAGCAGCAGCAGGGCCGCCGCGCCAATAAGCTGCGCAGGGCCGCCCTCGTTTACGCTGCCCATTATGAAGATAAGCGCTGAAAAACTTTCACGCTGCCTTGCCAGCACGAAAAACAGTATCAGCGCCCCGCAGAACGAGCTGACCATCACCCCCGACAACACCAGCGAGGCGGGGGAGGTTCTGCCGCCGGAACGCGCCATGAAATAGGCGAAGGCCGTGGCGCCGAAAGCGCCAAGGCAGGCCAGCAGGTAAAACCCCAGTCCGGGGTTTGCCAGGCCCAGCGCCAGCGCGATAACCGCGCCAAGCCCCGCGCCCGCGGAAGTGCCCATTATGTACGGGTCGGCCAGCGGGTTGCGCAGCACGCCCTGCATGGCGCACCCGCACGCGCCAAGCGCGGCCCCGGCCAGCGCCGCAAGCGCCGTGCGCGGAAGGCGCAGGCGCAGCAGAATATCGGCGTCTAAACTGGCTGTGGGGCCGGAGAAAATTCCGGCGGCGCAGGCGGCCAGCACCCCGGCGCAGAGCAGGAAGTATTTGAATTTAACGTTTTTCATTCAGCAGTCCCGCCAGTTCGCGGATAGCCAGCACGGCGCGCGGCGAAGGGCGCAGGTAGATGTTGGCGTCGGGCACTGGCAGTATGCGCCCGTTTCTCACCGCGTTCACTTCGGCGGACATGGGCAGGGCCGAGTAGTCGGTCTTGGCACGGGAAAGCACCAGGATATAGTCCGGGTTTCGCGCCACAATGCTTTCCCAGGAAGCTTTGAAATAAGACTTGTTTTCGTCGGCGAAAATGTTGCGGCCTCCTGCTTTTTCCACGATGTCTGATATGTAGGAACGCCCGCCGGCTGTCCAGAGCGACTGGTCGGCCTCCACATAGACGGACGGGATTTTTTTGCCGGGTTCCGGCTTCAGGGCGGCTATCTCGCGTCTGATTTGTTCGGCCAGTTCAAGCGCACGGCGTTCCCGCCCGGACAGCTTGCCGATGAGGATTATGTTCTTTTCCAAGTCGGCCAGTGTGGCGGCGTCCGGGATTGCGATGAAGTTGACGCCCATTTTTCTAAGGCGCGCGGCAGTGGCGGTTTTGTTTTGTCCGCCAAGCACCAAATCGGGCTTCATCAGGGCTATTTTTTCCACGTTGGGGGCGAGCAGGTCGCCTAGTTTCGGCACTGAGGCCGTTTCGGGGGGGTAATCGCAGAAATTGGACACTCCCGCCAATGGTCCAGCGCCTATGGCGTAAAGTATTTCGGTGTTGGAGGGCAACAGCGAGACTATGCTTTGCGCCGCCCGGCACGGGCCGCAGCATAACAGCATGGCAAGAGTGAAAATAACGCGCATAAAAAATCCCCATGCCCGGGAGGCAGGGGGAGCCGCGCTACCCTTCCCTCGAAGGCTTCCGCGCGGGTTTTGTCCGTGCGGGCAGGCGATAGACCGGGCTTTGGCCTGTAACTGCATGGCCTTCACCGTTGCGGGGCAGCTGCCGATTCCGACGGCATTCCTCCGCCTGCAAATTCACTGTATATTTTAGGGAACCCCAAGGTCAACAAAAATAATCGCGTTTGTCGTTTTTTGTCGGGTACTGTCTTTGCTCTGGCAGGAAGATGTGGCCGGTATGTCGTGGACTTAAAAATAAATGGGCACTGTCCCTATTTTTCGATATCAGTAATTGCAGGAAAAAACTCCACGGCAATATATTCGTCATCGCCATGTGTTGCCGCAATTTCAAGAATACCTGATTCCTTTTTCAACTGATCTATGAGGTCCTGAAAGGTAACTTTCTCGCCACTCAACGTGGGGGGAGTGCTTTGGACCCTGTAGCTATCCCGCTCATAACCCAAGTTATCTAACATTCCATTATCATAAAAAGGAACCAAAGCATCAGGGACGAATAAGTATGTCCCTGGAGAAAATACCTGGAATGTTCGCTTGGACGGGACAGGCGGCGTCGCCCCGGCAATATTTACGTTGCCGAGCAAGCCGATTATTCCCGCCAAAAACAACTTTTTCATTTATTTAATGGCAATGCTTTCCATTCTTCTGGGACATAATTAGTTATTAGTTCCTCCGCCCACTCTGGACGAAGTAATAAGTCCAGTTGTTCTTTCCGCTTATTACTTGCAATTGTCTCATCCCGCATCATGGAAATTAAATCCGGAGTTACTTGGCAATAATCATATGAACTCAAACTGAAATATATACATCCATCAGCCTTAAGACGATAACCAAAGTTTTTTATTTTTTGGGCCTTGGCAACGACTGCATTTTTTTTCTGCTCCTCAGGTGAAAGGACATGCATGCTTTCCGGCCACGAGAACTTTCTGGGCTTTTTACAAACGACTGCAAATTCTTTGGGGCCACGATTCCAGACCACAATTACATGCGAGTGTCTATGATTCCAACGCAATTCTTTTACCCAATCCTTTTGTATCAGCATATGCTGAGTAATTTCTTTAATTTCTTTATCTGTTTTGCTATCAAACGGACACTGCGCCTGGAGCCACTCAATCAGGGTTTCTCTTGGAAGATATTTTTTAGGATTCTTTTCCATATCCTCCTTCATTTTTTTGTCATGTTCCAATCGTGCCTCTATTGGTTTACCGACTTTTTCCTCCCACAATGGGGATGGGGAAGCCTGGACATCGTTCACGAATATCTTTTCTCCCCGGTATTCGATTTTATATGGCGGCGGAACCGGGTGCCCGAATAATATCACCAACCCGCTGTTTATGCCGTCTTTAGCAGGCATCTTCGGGTGAATTGTAATGTGCTTGTCTTTCAATTCCGGCAGGCCCTCCCCCACAGCCTCATGCCCTGCCTGCCCCAACAAAATCCCCAACACAATTATCATCAACCCGTATTTCATTTTCATAATCCCTCGCTTTCCCAAAAAACCCGGCATAAACCTTATACCACACCAGCCAATAATACCCGTGCCAACCGATGAAACTATCCCGTTTGCCGAAACCGGCAAATAGCCCATTCCCATGCAACAGCCCATACCTAACCCTTACCCGGACTACACAAATGTGTCAGCTAATCCCCCCACGACGATGTGGGTACTGCATACAGCACAGCTTCTGCTTTGGGCTGCCGCCGTATTATGCCAGACGGCAGCCTGCGCTAAAACCCTATTTCGCAGCGGTTTTCTTTTCTGCCGCCTTGGCTTTGGCTTCCGCCTTCATCTTTTCACGGAACGCTTTACCTTCCTCCGCCTGCTTTGCCTTTTGCTCGGCTGCGTGGCCTTCATCTTGGAGGCGTATTCCTTTTGCGGGGCTCAAAAATGACTGTTTACCCATTGCGGACACCACATCATAGCCAAAACCGGGATTTTTAGCCAATCTTGCGGCTCCTTGAAATTGACACCTGTTCCCATCCGGTGCTATAATAGAACAGAGATAAATATTTATATTTTCTAAAAAAAGCGAGGCGCCTCAGCGGGTAAACATGAAGTCAGATTTCAGAAACCAACCGAAAAGGAACATGCAGATACGCGCGTCATCTGTCCGCCTGATAGATAACGACGGAACCATGGTGGGCGTGAAACCGCTGCAGGACGCGCTGGCGCTAGCCCGGACAAGAGGGATGGATTTGGTGGAGATAGCCCCGCAGGCCAACCCGCCCGTCTGCAAAGTGCTGGATTTCTCGAAGTACCTGTACGAACTGGACAAGAAGCAGCGCGAGGCGCGCAAGAAGCAGAAGGCCGGTTCGCTGAAGGAAATACGCCTTAAGCCGAGGATTTCGCCCCACGACCTGGAGACCAAAATCAAGCACGCCGAGGAGTTCCTGTCCAACAAGGACAAGGTGCGCCTGACCGTTGTGTTCCGGGGCCGCGAAAACCAGCATAAGGACCTCGGCCAGACCCTTCTGGACAGCGCCAAGGCCAAGCTCGAGCCGGTGGCCGCGGTTGAAGGCGTCATACAGCTTTTGGGCAACCGCATGTCTATTACGTTCGCGCCCAAGCAGCAGCAGCCTAGCAAGGCTCAAGTCAATTAAACTAGCGTTAAGGAAGAACTACCATGCCAAAACTGAAGAATCACAGCGGTGCCAAGAAGAGATTCAAGAAGACGGCCACCGGAAAATACAAGTGCAGGAAGGCCGGGCTGCGGCATCTGCTTACGCCGATGTCCTCGGGCAAGGGCCGCCAGATGCGCCGCGGCGGAATCACCCGCAAGACCGAGAGCGAGATAGTGCGCCTCAACCTGCCCTATCAATAAGGAGACGGCCACGCCGAACAGATTATGAGAATAAAGTCCGGAGTCACAAAAAACAGGAAAGACAAGAAGCTCTTCAAAAGGGCTAAGGGCTACTACGGCGACAAAAGCCGGCGCCTGAGGATGGCCAAGCAGCAGGTGGCCAAATCCCTGGTGCACGCCTATGTGGGCAGAAAGAAGCGCAAAGGCGAGTTCCGCAGCCTGTGGATCATGCGCGTGAACGCGGCGGTCCGCGAGGAAGGCGGGATAAGCTACTCCGTTTTCATGAGCGGCCTTAAGAAAGCCGGCATCACTCTTAACAGGAAGATGCTGGCCGAGATGGCTGTCCGCGACGCGGCTTCCTTCAGGCAGCTTGTTGCGCTTTCCAAAAGCGCCGGAGGGGCTAAAGCGGCGGCGAAGGCATGACCCCCAAGGATTGGCAAGGAAAATGCTCCCTCGTCAGGGAGCATTTTCTGTCTGAGGCTGCCAAAGCCGCTTCGGCCGAGGCGCTTGAGGCCGTGAAAGTGGCCTGCCTGGGCCGCAAAGGCGAGCTTACCGAGCTGCTTAAGTCGCTCAAGGATTTTTCGCTTGAGGACAAAAAGACGCTGGGGCCTTTGGGCAACGCGCTGAAGCAGGAGCTGTCCGCGCTGTTCGACGCGCGGGAAGCCGCGCTGAAGGCCAGCGAGCTGGAGGCCGGCCTGATGGCCGACGCTTCAGACGTCACCCTGCCGCCGTACCCGTTCCAGCGCGGGCGGCTGCACCCGCTCACGCTTGCCACGCGCCGCATAGCGGGCATCCTGGAGCGCCTTGGCTTCGCCTGGGCCGACGGCCCCCATGTGGAGACCGAGCGCTACAACTTCGACGCGCTGAACATTCCGCAGAACCATCCCGCGCGCGCGATGCAGGACACCTTTTATCTCAACGGCCCCTGCCGCGACAAGCGCCTGCTCAGGACGCACACCTCCTCGGTGCAGATACGCTACATGGAGGGCCGCAAGCCTCCTCTGCGCATAATTTCGCCAGGACGCGTATTCCGCAAGGACGCGCTGGACGCCAGCCACTCGCCGGTCTTCCACCAGGTGGAAGGCCTGTATGTGGACAAGAATGTAAGCATGGCCGATTTGAAAAGCACGCTCACCTCGCTGATGCGCGGTCTTTTCGGCCCCAAGGCCAGGATACGCTTCCGCCCCAGCTTCTTTCCTTTCGTCGAGCCCGGGGTCGAGGTGGACGCCACCTGCTCCTTCTGTTCTGGCGGTGCGCGCTGCCCCGTCTGCAAGGGCACGGGCTGGCTTGAAATGGGCGGAGCGGGCATGGTGCATCCCAACGTGCTAAAGGCCGTGGATATAGACCCGGAACAGTGGAGCGGCTTCGCCTTCGGCATGGGCATAGAGCGGCTGGCCATGCTGGACTACGGGGTCAACGACATACGCGCCTTCTACGAGAACGACGTGCGCGTGCTTAGACAGTTTTAGCCATGAAAATACTCTATAGCTGGCTCAAGGATTTCATAGACCTGAAGGCTTCTGCCCAGGAACTGCGCGAGGTGTTCCCGCGCCTGGGCATGGAAGTGGCCGGAGTTGAAAAAACGGGTGCGCACTTCACCGGCGTCTCCGCCGCGCGCATAACGGCCATAGGCCGCCACCCCAATGCCGACAGGCTTTCGCTGGTGGACCTTGAGACCGGCGCCGGGATGAAAAAAGTGGTCTGCGGCGCCAAAAATATCGCCGTGGGCCAGTTGGTGCCTCTTGCCGTCGCCGGGGCCGAGTTGCCCGGCGGAGTGCTTAAGAAGGCGAAAATCCGTGGCGTGGAATCGGACGGCATGATATGCTCGTCGGAAGAGCTGGGCGTTAGCGGCGGGCCCGAAGACGGCATCTATGTTTTGCCGCCTGATACGCCGGTAGGCGCGGACGCCGTACAGCTTTTCGGCGGGCCGGATTACGTTTTCGAGCTTGAGATAGGCCCCAACAGGCCTGACCTGCTGTCTCATCTGGGCGTGGCGCGGGAACTGTCCGTTTTCTACGGGCTTGATCTTCGCCTTCCCCAGGCCGAGACCATGCCAAGCCGCCGTGTCGAGACCGAGATAGAGATTTCCGCGCCGGACAAGTGCCTGCGCTACGCGGGTATGGAACTGCGCAACGTTTCGGCCGCACAGTCGCCTGAATGGATGCGCCGCCGCCTGCTGGCCATGGGCGTCAACCCCAAAAACATCCTGGTGGACGCCACCAACTACGTTTTGCATGAACTGGGCCAGCCCCTGCACGCCTTCGACCTTGGGCGCATAAAGGGCGGCAGGATAATAGTGCGCAACGCGCGCGACGATGAGAAGTTCGACACCCTGGACGGGCAGGACCTTATACTGGACTCCAACTGCCTGGTGATAGCGGACGCCGAACGCGCCTCCGCGCTGGCCGGGGTGATAGGCGGCATAGGTTCCGGCATTGCCGACGACACCCGCAACGTTTTCATAGAATCCGCCGCATTCGAGCCAGGCGCCATACACCGCACGGCCCGCAAATACGCGCTCAACACCGAGGCGGCTTACCGCTTCGAGCGCGGCAGCGACCCGGACTGCGCCGTCTACGCGGCCATGCGGGCCGCCATGCTTATGGCGCAGGCCTGCCCGGACGCCGAAGTGTCGGAAGTGAAAGACGTGTATCCAGGCCGTTCCGACGCCCCGGACATAGTGTTTTCGCCCGAGTGGATAAACAGCTTTTTGGGCATGGAAATACCGCGCGGAAATCTGGAGCGCATATTGCGCGCCCTGTCCCGCGAGCTGGACGCTTCGGGAAGCCAGTGGCGCTTTTCTCCGCCCGCGCACAGGCGCGACCTGCGCACCAAATGGGACCTGGCCGACGAAGCCGCCCGTTTCCACGGCTACGACGCCATACCGGATTCTCCGCGTCCCGCGCTTGTGATGCACGAGGAACCCCTGCCTATAGCCGCGCTGGAGCAGTCGCTGTCAGACGCGCTGTGCGGCCTGGGTTTCATGGAAGCCCGCAACTACGATTTCGTGTCCAGAAAGATGCTGGAGAATGCCGGTTTCCCGGTGGCGGAGGCGATGCAGCTGGCCAACCCGCTGTCGGAGGATATGGCCTACCTGCGCCCCTCGCTGGTGCCCTCGCTTCTTTCCACCGCCGATTATAACCGCAGGCGCGGCGGCTGCGCGTGGTTTTTTGAAATAGGCAGGATTTATCCCGGACACGAGCGCTGCGAGACGCGTTCCTGCGCCGCGCTGATGCAGGGCCCCCTGCCGCTCACGCCGTTCTGGGATGCGGCCGGCAAATCGGAACTGGGTTTCCATCATTTGAAGGGGGCGCTGTCGGCGCTTCTGCGCGACGCCTCCGGCCTTGAGCTTGCCCCCTGCGCCGCCCTGCCGTCCTGGCTGCATCCTAAGCTGTGCATGGAAGTGCGGCGCGGCAGGGAAACGCTTGGCTATCTGGGCCGCGTGCATCCGTCGGTGGTTTCAAAATGGGGTCTTAAAGACGAGCCCCTATGGGCCTTTGAATTCCTTTTCGAGACAGCGGCGGAGTCCTTCAGCTCCGCACGCAAGTTCAGGCCCGCCTCGCAGTTCCCCAGCGCGTGGCGAGACATCTCGGTGGTGGTGCCCAGGCGCCACGCCTATGCCGAGGTGGAGGCCGAGTTGCGCAAGTCTGTTTCCAGCCTTGAAACCCTCGAACTGGTGGATTTGTACGAGGGCAAGGGAGTGCCGGAGGACGGCCGCAGCCTCAGCTTCAGGCTGACTTTCTGCCTCCCGGACAGGACCCTTTCCGATTCGGAAGTGGACGCGCAGATTAAAAAGGCGCTGGACGCCCTTTCGGAGCGCTTCGGCGCGGTCCTGAGAGGATGATTGAACGCAAGATAGAAAAGCTTGAACAGCTGGCCGAACAGGCCGGGGCCAAGCTGAAACTGCTGGAAGCCGAAAACGCTTCTCTGAAGGCCCAGGTGAAAAGCTATTCCGACAGCCTTGCCACCTTCGAGCGGACGAAGGCTGAACTGCGAGAGCAGAAGACCTGGCGCAACAGGACGCGCGCGCGGCTTCTGCGCCTGAACTCGAAGCTGGAGCATCTGCTGGAAGCCGCGCAGGCGGCCGGCCCCGCTCCTGAAGCCGGAGGCGGAGATGAACGATAACCCTTACGGTTCCCTTTTCGACGAACAGAATTTTGCGACACAGAAACCGGCAGCGCCGCAGCAGGCGGAGACCGCTCCGGAAAACGAAAACGCCAACATAGAGCTCAACGGCATGCTGTTCGAGGACATTGCCGTGGCCGGGCTTACGCCCATGGATCTGAGCGTCGTGTCCAAGATGGTGAACGACAAGCTCAAGGAGCTGGAGCGGGACTGTTTTGAAGGCCCCGCGTGCGGCGGGATAGACACATTGAGACTTTCTCTTTTAGTCTCCTTTTACTTCGCATCCGAACTTTACATGTTGCAGCAGGAATCGGGCCTGGCCGGCAAGGCCAACGCCAAGCGGATAGACGCGGTGGTCGAGCGTCTTCAGCAGACGCTGAAAGCCGACAAGGAATAACATAACATGGAGCAGTCGCTTTTCGGGGACAACGAGGCCGCCTCGGCGCGCGCGCGCGGCGCATTGCCGCTGGCTGCCCGCCTGGCCCCGTCCCGTCTTGAGGATTTCTTCGGCCAGGAGGAACTGCTGTCCGAGGGCAAGCTTCTGCGCCGCCTCATAGAGGCCGACAAGCTGGCTTCCGCGGTGTTCTTCGGGCCGCCCGGCTGCGGCAAGACGGCGCTGGCCCGCTACATAGCCTCGCGAAGCGGGGCTCACACCGAGGAGCTTAACGCCGCGGTGGCCGGCGTGGCAGAACTGCGCAAAACACTGGACGCGGCGCAGTTCCGCCTCCAGTCCGGCGAACGCACACTGCTTATCCTGGACGAGATACACCATTTCAACCGCACGCAGCAGGACGTCCTGCTCCCTTCGGTGGAGCGAGGGCAGATAATCCTTATAGGCCTCACCACCGAAAACCCGTTTTTCTATGTAAACAGCGCGCTGGTGTCGCGCTTTGCGGTGTTCGAGTTCAAGCCGCTGGGCGCAAAACAGCTTGAGGGGATAGTCAGGCGGGCCGCGGCGGACGGCGAGTCCGGCCTGGGCGCGTACAAGCTGGAGCTTGAGCCCAAGGCCATGGAGCATCTGGTGTCGCAGTCGGGCGGGGACGCGCGCCGCCTGCTTAACGCGCTTGAACTGGCCGCGCTGACCACCAAGCCGGGCAAGGACGGCAAGCGTCTGATAACCCTGCGCGTGGCCGAGGAATCCATACAGAAACGCGCCGTGCGCTACGATAAAAGTTCCGACGACCACTACGACCATATTTCGGCCTTCATAAAATCCATGCGCGGCTCAGACCCTGACGCGGCTGCCTACTGGCTGGCCAAAATGCTGGCCGCCGGGGAGGACCCGCGCTTTCTGGCCCGCCGCATACTTATCTGCGCCAGCGAAGATGTCGGCAACGCCGACCCGGTGGCCCTGATGGTGGCCGAGGCGGCTTTCCGCGCCTGCGAGGTGCTGGGGATGCCTGAAGCCAGGATTCCGCTGGGGCAGGCGGCGGTATATGTGGCCTGCGCCCCGAAATCCAATGCGGCGTATCTGGCGATAGACGGGGCGCTTGATGAGGTGAAGAACGGCCCCGCGCGCGAAGTGCCCCTGCACCTGCGCGACGCCAGCCTTGACGGCGAACAGCGCGGGCACGGCAAGGGCTACAAATACCCGCACGATTTTCCCGGGCACTACACCCCGCAGGAATATATGCCGGACCACAAGATTTTTTACAATCCCACCGACCAGGGCCGCGAGGCGCAGATAGCGGAACGCCTTGCCCGCCTGCGGAAGGGGCGCGGGAAATAATATGCAGGGTCTTGGCGGCGACAGGGTATTGTCGGTTTCAGAGCTTAACTCGGCGGTCAAGGAACTGCTGGCCGCGGCTTTTCCTCAGGTCACAGTGCAGGGCGAGATTTCCGGCCTGCACGTGGCCGCCTCCGGGCACTCCTATTTCGACCTCAAGGACCAGGACTCCGTCATAGCCGCCGTGATGTTCAAGGGCTATGCCGCCGCTAGCGAGGTGAAGCTGGCCAACGGCCTGCTGGTGACGGTGAAAGCCGAGGTGGGCTGTTACGTTAAGCAGGGCAAATACCAGCTTATAGTGAAGAGCGTGCAGTCGCAGTCGCTGGGCGAACTGCACATGGCCTTCGAGCGCCTTAAGGCCAAGCTGATGAACGAGGGCCTGTTCGAGCAGTCCCGCAAAAGGCCGATACCGGATTTCCCGCGCAAGGTAGGCGTCGTGACCTCCGCTTCCGGCGCGGCGGTGCGCGACATTATTTCGGTCCTGCGGCGGCGCAATTCCGGCGTAGAGGTGCTGGTGGCCCCCGTCCTGGTGCAGGGCGCCGGGTCAAAGGAACAGATTGCCCAGGCCATAGTCGCCCTTAACGCGAATTTCCCTGATTTGGACGTGCTGCTGGTGGGGCGCGGCGGCGGCTCCATGGAGGACTTGTGGGCTTTCAACGAGGAGATAGTGGCGCGCGCCATAGCGGCGTCTAAAATCCCCGTCATTTCCTGCGTGTGGCATGAGACGGATTTCACCATAGCCGATTTCGTGGCCGACCTGCGCGCCCCCACACCTTCCGCGGCGGCGGAACTGGTCAGCCGCAGCCGCGGCGAAATGTCGGCGCGGCTTGAGTCGGCCCAGACAAGGCTTTTGCAGGCTTTGCGCGTGTTTTACGAGCGCACGGCGGGGCGTTACGCCAGGCTGTTGTCCAGCCGTGCGTTCAAAAACCCGGAGTCCCTGTGGTTGGAAAGGGAGCAGGCGCTGGACGGCTTGCGCGAACAGGTGTTCTGCGCCATGGATGCCGCCTGCGAGGCCGCTGAAAAGCGGCTGGGGCTGGCGGCGGCGCGCCTGTCCGCCCTGAGCCCGAAGGCCGTTTTGGGGCGCGGGTTCGCCATAGTGCGCGGGGCCGACGGCGCGGTGCTGAAATCCGCCAGAAACGTGAAGGAGCGGGACGCGGTGCGCGTGCAATTGCGGGACGGCGGTCTGGACTGCGAAGTGAAAAAGGTGATTTAGGAGCTTTTATGCCAAAAAAAGACGCGGGCAGTTTCGAGAAGAAGCTGGACAGGCTGGAGGCCATAGTAGGCAAGCTGGAAGGCGAGGGGGAAAGCCTTGAATCCTCGCTGAAACTGTTCGAGGAAGGCGTGGGCCTTTCCCGCGAACTCGGCGACAGCCTCAAGGACGTGAAGCTAAAGGTGGAAATACTTAAAAAAGACATACAGGGCCGGGTCAGCGCCGAACTTTGGGACGAGAACGCCGGGCAATGAGCAAACTGCGCCAGCGCCTTGACGCCGAACTGCTCAGGCGCGGGCTGTTCCAGACGCGGGGCCGCGCGCAGGCCGCCATAATGGCGGGCGTGGTTCTGGTGGACGGGGAAGTGCAGCACAAGGCTGGGCACCAGGTCGCGGAAGACGCGGCCATAGCGCTTGTGAAAGACGACTGCCCCTATGTGTCGCGCGGCGGGCTGAAGCTGAAGGCCGCGCTGGACCATTTCAAGCTTTCCGCCGCCGGTAAAATCTGCATGGACGTGGGCGCGGCCACAGGCGGTTTCAGCGACTGTTTTTTGCAGGAAGGCGCGGCGAAGGTGTACGCGCTCGACGTGGGCAGGGGCCAACTGGACGACAGGCTGAAAAAGGACCCGCGCCTTGTCTTCCGCCCGGAGACGAACGCGCGGTTTCTGGTTCCCGGGACACTGCCGGAAAAGCCGGCTCTGGCCGCGATGGACGTCTCTTTTATTTCCCTCAGGCTTGTGCTTTTGCCGGTGCTGTCGTGCCTTTCCGAAGACGGAGCGCTTGCGGCGCTCATCAAGCCTCAGTTCGAGCTTACGCCTGAGAAGGTCCCCGGCGGGCTGGTGAAAGAGGCCGCCGACAGGCAGGCGGCGGTGGACGGGGTGCGCGCTTTTTTCGCCGCGTCCCAGGCCGCGAAAGACGGCTGGCGCGACTGCGGGGTCATTGAATCCCCGGTGCGCGGCGCGGCCAAGGGCAACATAGAATATCTCTGGCTGCTGCGCCGGGACCGGCCCTGACAAAATTTGACCGGGGCCGCGCTTTAAGCCGCCCCGCATTAAAAAGGACAGACAAACAATGAACGACAACGCAAACAATACCGCCGCCGGATTTTACGGCCTTGCCATAGCGCCGAAACTGCTGGCTGCGCTGGACAAACTGAACTTCAAGACGCCTACGCCCATACAGCGCCAGGCCATCCCGGTGGCCTGCACCGGCAAGGACGTCGCCGGCATAGCCCAGACCGGCACTGGCAAGACCATAGCTTTCGGCATACCGCTGATACAGGCGCTCGCGGCCCGGCCCGGCAAGGCGCTTGTGCTGGTGCCTACGCGCGAACTGGCGCTTCAGGTGGAAGGCGTGCTGAAGCAGTTCGCCCCGGTGATGGGCCTGCGCACCGTGGCGCTGATAGGCGGGGAATCCATGGGCAGGCAGTTGCAGGGCATACGCTCCGGCGCGCGGATAATAATAGCCACGCCTGGCCGGTTGATAGACCATCTTGGACAGCACACCGTACGCCTTGACGACGTGCGCGTGCTGGTGCTGGACGAAGCCGACCGAATGCTGGACATGGGTTTTGCCCCCCAAATAGAGCGCATAGTGGCCAGCGTTCCCAAAGAGCGCCAGACCATGCTTTTTTCCGCCACCCTGCCGGAAGAGATAATGAAAATCGCCTCGTCCTACATGAAACTGCCGGTGCGGGTTGAAGTGGCGCGTTCCGGCACGCTTGCCGCCAAAGTGGTGCACGAACTGTTTGTGGTGCGCCGTGAATCCAAGCGGGCCCTTTTGCAGAAACTGCTGGACCAGTACGGGGGAAGCGTGCTGCTTTTCTCGCGCACCAAGCACAACGCGAGGAAAATAGCGCGTGATTTGCGCGGCGACGGCTACAGCGCGGCCGAAATACATTCTGACCGCAGCCTTAACCAGCGCAAAGAGGCCCTGGAAGGCTTTAAAAGCGGCAAGTACCGCGTGCTGGTGGCCACTGACATAGCCGCCCGCGGCATAGACGTCACCGGCATAGAACTGGTGATAAACTACGATTTGCCAGACGATTACGACAATTACGTCCACCGCATAGGGCGCACGGGACGCGCGGGGCAGGACGGCAGGGCCATTTCTTTCGCCACTCCGGACCAGGGCGGTGACGTGCGCGGCATAGAGCGGCTTATACAGGCCAAACTGCCGGTTTCAAAGCATCCCGATTTCCCCGCCGAGGAGTTCGTTAACGGCCCTTCTGACCGGGTTCACCAGTCGCGCCAGCGCAACGCCCAGCGCGATATGCGCCGCGGACAGCGCAGTGGCGGACAACAGCCCGGACGGGGACAGTCTGGCCAGCCCGTCCAGAAGCCGCAGGACGCACCGCAGCCACAGCCAGCCCGGCCGTTTACGCAACCGCAACAGCCTGCAGTCAAAACACAGCATCAGGCCGTAGGGCAGGAGCGGCGCGGGCAACAGGAGTTTCCGCGCGGCGAACGCCAGCAGCCGCACAGGCCGCAACAGCCACGGCAGGGCAGGCCTGAAAATAACCGCGGCAACCGTTTCGGGCAAGAGGGGCAGAATCATCCGCGCCAGCCCGGACAGCAGCCGCGACATGATTCCCGGCAGGGTGGGCAGCGCCAGCCGCAACAGCGCTCGCACCAGCATCAGAACAGGCCGCCTTCGCAGCAACAGCGGCAGGATTTCCAGCAGGGCCGCCGGCCGGATAATCGCGGCAATAACCCGCGTCAGGGCCAGGGGCAACAGGGCGCGCGCGGCGGCCGCCCCGGCAACGGTGAGCGCAGGCCGTGGAACAACCAGGGACCGCAGGATGGCAGGCGCGGCTACGGACGCCATAACCGCAGGGACGGCAACCACCGCCGCATAGGGCCATCACGCAACAGCGGCTACGGCAATTTCCGCGAAAACTCCAGCGGACATGTGCTGAGCAACTACAGCGGTTACGTGCCGCTGGACCTTGGCGACAGAAAACCACGGCCCCAGCAGCACGGCGGAGAGCAGGACAGAAATGGAAAGCGCGGCAGGCGCCGCTAATCCGCCAACGACAAATTAAAAGGCCGTCCGTAGATGGACGGCCTTTTTGTTTGAAGGATATGTGCGCTATGCCATCGAGGGCGGTATCACTTCCAGCCAGTAGCCGTCCGGGTCTTCGATGAAGTAGATGCCCATGGCCTTGTTTTCGTAGCAGATGCAGCCCATCTTCTCGTGCTTTTTATGGGCGGCGGCGAAATCGTCCGCGGCGAAGGCCAGGTGTATCTCGTTGTCGCCGAGATTGTATTTCTCCTTCCTGTCGCGCATCCAGGTCAGTTCCAGCTTGTGCGGCGTCTTGCCGTCGCCAAGATAGACCAGCGTGAAGGAGCCGTCGGGCGGCGTCAGCCGCTTCACTTCGGAAAGGCCCAGCGCCTCGTTGTAGAAGCGCAGGCTTTTTTCCAGGTCGAAGACATTCAGGTTGTTGTGCGCGAAGGCGAATTTCATGTTTTGCTCCTTATGGGTGCGCGCTTTGCCCTTGGCAGGCGCAGCCCAGTTTTTTCAGCAGCCAGGCCATATTGCGGCCAAGCTTGCGCATGGTTTCCACGCCTTCCTTGTCTTTTTCGGCGTCTCCGGGGCCAAGGCCTATGCCCATGTTCCAGTAATCCGAGCCCACCACTATCATCTCTCCAATGGTGAAGAAATGGTTCATGGAGTCAAAGGCGTGTATCGCGCCTCCGCGCCTGACCGCCACCACCGCCGCGCCAACTTTGCGCTTCAGCAGGCCGCCGTTGGCCTTGGCCACCAGCCCGGCGCGGTCCATAAGCGCCTTCATCTGCGGCGTCACGTCGGCGAAATAGGTGGGCGAGGCCAGTATTATGCCGTCGGCTTCCAGCATCTTGGAAAGGTGGCCGTTCAATTCGTCGTCAATGGCGCATTTGGCGTTCTGCGCCTCGAAGCATTTGTAGCAGGCTACGCAGCCCTGCGTTTTGGACGGGGGAAGCTGTATAAGCTCGGTCTGTATGCCCTCCTTCTCCAGTTCGGAAAAAACGTGCTTCACCAGCCCTGCGGTGTTGCCTTCCTTGCGGGGACTGCCGTGGAATGCCACTACTTTCATGTTCGCCTCCTGTCTGTCCGCAAAAAAGGCCCGCCGCTAAATCAGGCGGGCCTTTCGGTGCATCTGTTACAATCCTATGCTTTTCAGGAAAGCGTCCTGCGATACTTTCCGTCCCAGAAACTTCTCCACCATGGACGAGGGGTCATAGGTGCCGCCCGGGGCCAGTATCAGCTGACGGTACTGCATTCCGGTCTCAGGGTTCAACACGCCCTCGTTCTCGAATCGCGAGAACAGGTCTTCGGCAATAACTTCGGCCCAGAGGTAGCCGTAGTAACCGGCGTCGTAGCCGCCCATAAGGTGCCCGAAGCTGGCCTGCGGCACTGTGCCCATGCTCATGGGTATGCCGCGAATCTCGTAGGACAGGTCGTTGTAGATGCCGGTGGTGTCTGGCTTGTCCAGCGTATGGTATTTCATGTCCAGCAGGCTGAAGAAGCTCTGGCGCAGGTAGGCCATGCCGCTTCCGGCGTTCTTGGCCGCTATTTTTTGGGCTATCAGTTCGTCCGGCAGTTTTTCCGACGGGTTTTTATAGTGCCCGGATATGGCTTTCAGCACTTCCGCGTTCCAGGCCCAGTTTTCGGCCATCTTCGACGGGGCTTCCACGAAGTCGCGCAGGACTTTGGTGCCCGCGAACCTGCCGTATTTGGCCTGCGTGAATACGTTGTGCATCACGTGCCCGAACTCGTGGAACAGCGTCACCACATCGCTGTGCTTGAGCAGTGAGGGGGCGTCGGCAGAGGGTTTGGGGAAGTTGGCCACTATTGCGGCCGACGGCCTCTGGTACCTGCCCGAACCCAGCAGCCTGCCGCGCATAAGGCCGAAACAGGCGGCGTGCTTGTATTTGCCGTCTCGGGGATAGAGGTCCAGGTAGAAATAGGCCAGCCTGTCTCCGCTTTTGGCGTCCACTATCTCGTAGGCCGTCACGTCTGGATGCCAGGTTGGGATGCCGGCCTTGGCGAACTTTACGCTGAACACCTTCTCGAAGGTTCCCAGCATGCCGCTCATCACGGTTTCCACCGGGAAATATTCCTTGATTTTCTCTTCGTCCAGGTTCAGGTTGTTCTTGCGGAACTGGTTGTCCCAGTAGCGCCAGTCCCACTCGTGCAGGGCGAAGGCCGACGGGTCTGCCGCGTGCTTGAGCTCGGCGCGGGCGTCCATCTCGGCGCGGCCCTTGGCTTTCAGTTTGCCGGTAAGCTGGTACAGCATGTCGTAGACGGCCTGCGGCGTTTTGGCCATGCGGTCGTCCAGCACGTAGTCGGCGTGGGTTTTGTAGCCCAGCAGCTGGGCTATCTGTTCGCGCAGGGCCAGCGCCTTTTCCATCAGCGCCACGTTTTCCTTTGCGCAGCGGGAATTGAACTTGAACTCAAGCGCTTTGCGCGCCGAATCGTCCAGCGCGTTCTGCATGAAGGGGAAGTAGTCCGGATAGTCCATGGTGACTATGTATTTGCCTTCCGGGGTTTTCTGCAGCTTCTGCACATAGTCTTCCGGCAGGCCGGCCAGCTGCTCCCGCGTGACCTCCAGCGTGTCCTTGCTGTCGCGCAGGTTTTTTTCGAAAGCCAGCGTAGTCTCGACAAGCTGTTTCTTGAGGTCCTTGTAGACGGCCAGCTGGTCGTCGGGCAGGGCCAGTCCGGCGCGCTGGAAATCCTTCAGCGTGCGGGCCAGCAGGGCGGCGTCCTCGTCGTTGAGCTTGGGGTTGGCGTCGGCATACTGCTTCACCGCGTCGTAGAGGTCGCGCCGCGTGCTCAGGTCCACGCTGTATTTGCCTGCGGCAAGCTCCAGCGCGCTGGCTGCCTCGCGCACTTTCGGGTCCTGGGATACATAGGCCAGGAAGGTGGGCACTTCTATAGCCTCGTCGTAATCGGTTACCGCCGCGTCCAGCGCGGCAACGGTGTTGGTGAAAGTGCGTTTTTTAGGCTTCAGGCCGGTTATGGCCGAGAGCTTTTTTTCCAGCGTTTCCCGGGCGGAAATTTCGGTCCGGGCTATCTGCTCGGGGGAGAGGTCGAATTTGGGCGGATCGCCTACCGGTTTGTAGTCGTTGTTCTGCGCCGCCAGCGGGGTTCCAGCGCAAAGCGCCAGAGCCGCGGACAGGGCGAATTGTTTTAGTGTCATGAACTGTTCTCCTTGGAAATGTGCCGCGCCGTCGAGTGCGCGGGCCAAGTTTAACCTTATATCTTTGTAGCAAAAAAGGCGCGGTTTGGGCAGTCAGTTCAGTTTCTGCCGGAAGCGCAGGGCCGCAAGCCCTACGGCTCCGGCGCACAGGGCGCCCATGCAGGCTATGTTGAACAGGAAGCTTTGCGGCCCCATCCCTTTCAGCATTATGCCGCGCAGCAGCGTGACGAAGTATTTCAGCGGGTTGAGATAGGCCAGCGGTTTGAACATCTCCGGCATGTTTTCTATGGGGAACATTATGCCCGAAAGCAGTATTGCCGGGAACAGGAAGCTGGCCATCATGGCCTGCTGCTGGTTTGCGGCTATTGTGGATATAACCGTGCCTATGGCCACTGTGGCGAATACGAATACCGCCGCTGCCAGAAGCAGTTCCCAAAGCGGGCCGCGAAGAGGCACATGGAACATTAGTTCCGCCACCCCCAGTATTATGGGCACGTCAAGCAGGCCAAGCAGCACATAGGGCAGGGTTTTGCCGGCCAGCACCTCGGAGTTGCGCAGGGGGGCCGAGATTATAGTTTCAAAAGTGCCGGTTTCCTTTTCCCGCGCAAGGGCCATGGCGGTCAGTATTATGGTGATTACGCACAGCAGCATGCACATCACGGCAGGCACCATGAAGATGGCCGAATCAAGGGCGGGGTTGTAAAGCACGCGTACGCTTATCTTTTGCGGCGGGGCCTGCGGCTGTCCCGAATATGCGGCCAGCTCTTCGGCCGCTATCTGCGCCACATAATTTTCCAGCTGTTGCGCGCGCTGCATGTTGGAGGCGTCAAGAAGAAGCTGCAGCGGGGCCTTGTCCTTGCCCAGCCTGTCCGCCAGCAGGCCTGCCACGGGCCCAGCCAGTATGGCTTCAGCCTGCCCGGAACGCAGCGCGGAAAGCCAGTCCCCGCCAATCCTGGCAGGTATGAAGTAGCCGCTGGCATAACAGCGCCGCGCGACTTTTTCCAGCAGCGCGTCGCCGGGCCTTCCCATGACGGACAGACGCACGTTGCGCACTTCGGTCTTTAGCGCGAAGCCGAATATGGTGAGTTGTATCGCCGGAAGCGCGAAGATGAGCATGCGCATGCGTTTGTCGCGCAACGCCTGCGTGAGTTCCTTCCTGAAAAAGCCTTTGAGCAGTATCAGGCTCATGGTTCAAGGTCCGTTTTGAATTTTTTAAGCCCCAGAGCCAGCAGCACGGCGCACAACAGCGCCTGCATGAGAAACTGGGGCCACAAATCGGCCAGGCCCGCGCCTTTCAGGAACAGGTCGCGGCTTGTTTCCATGAACCAGCGGGGCGGCAGTATGCAGGTGAACCAGCGGAAGAAAAGGGGCATGCTGTCCACCGGGAAAACGAAGCCTGAAAGCAGCAGCGAGGGAAGCAGGCCGCTTACTATCGAAAACTGCATGGCCAGCTGTTGCTGGCGCGTGGCTATGGATATGAAAAGGCCCTGCGCCGTGGCCGCCAGAAGGAACAGCAGGCAGCTGAACGCGTAAAGGGCGTGGCTGCCGCAGAAAGGCACGCCGAAAACCAGCCGCGCCGCCGCATACACGAAGGCCACGCCGCAGAAGCCCAGTGCGAGGTAGGGGGCCAGTTTGCCCGCTATTATGGAGCCGGGCCGCGCGGGCGTGGACAACAGCATCTCCATCGAGCCGTTTTCCCATTCCCGCGCCACTGTCAGCGCCGTGAGCAGTATGCCCACCAGTCCGCAGATGACCACGGTAAGGCCGGGGATTATGAACCAGCGGCTGTTGAGTTCGTGGTTGAACAGGAAACGGGTGGAGACAGGGGAAGAGGGCGGGGGGCTTCTCTGGCCTCGGGCCGCGTCAAACGCCATGGCCGAGGCCTGCTGGAAATAGCCAAGCGTCACTCCGGTTTTGGCGTTATCGGAGCCGTCCAGAAGCAGTTGCGCCGAAGGTCCGGCTCCGCGTTTGTCCAGGTCCCTTCCGAAGCCCGGGTTTATTACCAGCGCGGAGAAGGATTTGTCGTTTTCCAGAGCGTAATCCGGGGTCAGTCCCTCATGAGCCTTTGATAGGCGGAAGTAACCGGAGGCCCCCAGCGACTGCGCGAAGCGCCGCGAGGCCGGGGTGCCGTCGTGGTCGAAGACGGTCACGGAAATATTTTTGTAGTGGAAATCTATGATGAAGCCGAAAAAAGTCACCAGCAGCACCGGCATTCCAAGCGCCATCGCCAGCGTGAACGGGTCGCGCCGTATGTGCCGCAGTTCTTTGAGGGCTATGGAGGCCGCCACTCGCAGTTTCGGGCTCATCGCTTCCCTCCCGCAAGCTTCAGGAACACGTCTTCCAGCGTGGGTTTCACGCGATGGGCTTCAAGCCTTAAATCCGCTGCAAGTTTTTCCCATGCGGCTTCGTCGCTTATTTCCACGCGCCATTTGAGCCCGGAGGCTTCGGCCTTGCCCGCGCCCCGCCGCAATGTTTCGGCGGCCAGGTCCAGGCCGTCAGGCGCAATTGCCTCGTAAAACGGGCCGGGGAAGGCGCTAGCTTCCAGGTTCGAGGGGGTGTCCAGCGCTATTATGCGGCCCGCGCTCATCAGGGCTATGCGCCCGCATTCCTCGGCTTCGTCCATGTAGTGCGTGGTGACGAACACGGTTTTGCCGCGTTCCGCCAGTTTCCGTATGAGCTTCCAGAACTGCGTACGCGCCTGCGCCGACACCCCGGCGGTAGGCTCGTCAAGAAATATCACCTGCGGGTCGTGCAGCACGGAGGCGGCCAGCGCCACCTGCTGGCGGGCTCCGCCCGGCAGTTCGCGCACAAGCCTGTTTATATCGAAATCAAATCCCGTGAATTCAAGCAGTTCAGCGCTGCGCGTCTGCGTTTTTTCCGGCGTCATTTTACGCAAGGCCCCGGCGAAAGCCAGGTTTTCGGAGACTGTAAGGTCGGGGTACAGGGTGAAGCGCTGGGACATGTAGCCTATGCGGGCTTTCAGTTCCAGCGGGTTGTCCGGAGAGGCTCCGGCCACGCGTATCTCTCCGGCCGTGGGCGACAAGAGCCCGCACAGCGCCCGGATTGTGGTGGTCTTGCCTGCGCCGTTTGCGCCGAGGAAGCCGAAGATTTCTCCCTTTTCCACAGAAAACGAGATGCTGTCCACGGCGGTGAAATCGCCGAAGCGTATGGAGAGGTTTCGCACCGATACGGAGATTTCGGGCGTCATTTCCCGCCTCCGGTGCTGGCAAGAAAAAGTTCGGCGAAGCTGGCGGCCCCGGCGCGCTTGAGCAGTTCCGCCGGTTCCCCGCAGAGCAGCAGTTTCCCGGATTCAAGCAGGGCGGCGCTTGCGCAGCGTTCGGCCTCGTCAAGATAGGAGGTGGTGAGCGCTACCAGCATGCCTTCCTTGGCGAATGAATAAAGCAGGTTCCATACTTCGCGCCGGCTGATCGGGTCCACGCCTATGGTGGGTTCGTCCAGCAGCAGTATGGAGGGGGAGTGCAGAAGCACGCAGGCCAAACCCAGCTTCTTGTACATGCCGCCGGAAAGCTGTCCGGCCTTCCTGTCGCTGAAGCGCGCCAGGCCGCTTATTTCCAGCAGGCGGGCCGCGCGGGTTTTGAAGTCCCCGGCGCTTATTCCGTACAGGTCGCGGAAGAACTCAAGATGCTCCATGCAGCTGAGGTCCGGGTAGAGGCTTTGTTCCTGCGGGAAATAGGCCAGCGCCGCCTTGAGCTTTTCCGGGGACGGCGTTTTCCCGTCCAGAGTGATTGCCAGGGTGCCGCTGCCAGGGCGGAGCAGGCCAGCCAGTATGCGCAACAGCGTGGTTTTCCCGGCCCCGTTGGGGCCCACTATGCCGTGTATGCGTCCGCTTTCAAGCCGCAGGCTCACTCCGTCGAGGGCGCGCACCGAGCCGAAGCTCCTGCCCAGTCCCTCAAGCGTTATTTCAGCCTTTGCGGCGGACATATTTCCTCCGGCTTCAGGGCAGGGCGGCTTCCAGCGTCATGCCGGGCTTCAGCGCGCCGTCCTGGTTCTTGAAGCTTAGCTTCACGCCGAAAACAAGGCGCGTGCGTTCCTTGCGCGTCTGCACGTTTTTGGGCGTGAACTCGGCCTTGTCGTTTATGACGCTTATCACGCCTGGAAAACGGCGGGGGCCCAGTTCGGGCGCCACCGCGGCGACCTCCTGCCCCACTTTCAGTGCCGACATTTTTTCCTGCGGCACATATACGTAGGCCCAGACTTCCGACAGGTCGGCCAGCGTGAAGATTTTCCCGCCCGGCGAGGCGAATTCCCCGGCTTCGGCGTGCCTGTACAGCACGTCGGCGTCAAGCGGGGCCTTTAGGTCGCACCACGAGGCTTTCAGCGCCGCGTTGTCGTGCTGGTAGCGGGCGCGGTCCAGCGCCTCCTGCGAGGCCGAACCCGCCTGCATAAGCTTGCGGGTGCGCTCGTAGTCGCGTTTTGCCAGGTCAAGCGCGAGCAGGTATTCGGAACAGTCCAGCCGCGCCAGCGTCTGCCCGGCGCGGACGTGCTGCCCCTCGTCGGTTTCCAGTTTTTGTATCTGCGCCGTCAGGCGCGGGGACAGCGCCACCTCGGTGGCCTCCACGACGCCGCTGTACAGGAAAGGCTTTTCGCGCAGCGCGGCGTAGGCTATTATAAGCGCGGCCGCGCACAGCGTCAGGGCTGAAGCTATTTTGGTTTTCATTTTTCCTCCCCGGAAGAAAGGCTGGCAAGCAGCGCCTGCTGAGCCAGAATCTGTGCGGCTGTGTCCGCCGCCTGCAACTGCGCTTCCAGTGTGCGCAGGTTGGCCGATTCCACGTCGAAATAAGTATATCTGCCGTCGCGGTAGGCCCTGTACATAAGGGCGGCCAGGTCCTGCGCCTCGGCAATGGCGGCCGTGTTGACCGTTTGCTGGTAGAAAAGCGCGGAAAGCTGGTTTTGCGCCTTGCCCCAGTCGCGGCGTATGTCCTGCTCAAGCTGCGCCCGGGTTTGAGTCCCCGCGCGGGCCAGCGCCAGCTTTTCGCCTGCCTGGGAGGACGTCTTGCCTTTTTCGAACAGCGGCATGGAAAGCGTGACCCCCGCGCTGTTCTGGCCGAAGGCGTACAGTTGAGGCCCGTTGGGGAAATCCAGCGAGGAACGGGCCGAAAAAAGCAGTTTCGGTCCGCGCTGCGCCTCAAGCGCGTCTGAGGCCAGTTTAAGCGACAGCGCTGTCTCCTCAAGCGTGCGGAGCGAGGGGGAAGCCACGTCCGGCACACTGTCCGAAGGCATTTGTTTCAGCAGGGCGTCGAAGGCTTCCAGCATTATTCTTTCCGACGCTTCCGGGACTTCACCGGGAAGCGTGCCGTTATCGGGGAACGGAAGGTCGAAGGAATAGCCTGCCTGAGTGCCGGTCAGCGCCGCCAGTTCAAGCAGGGCGGAGGAAAGCTCGGCCCGGGCGCGGCTTAGCTGGTTGGTGCGGGCCAGCACGTCCCTGTGCGCCACCAGCTCGTCTATGCGGTTCTTGCTTCCGGCGCGGACGCTTGCGCTTATGTCGCCGTATTGAGACTGCGATATTTTCAGGCCGTCTGCCAGCAGGCGGGCTTTTTCGTTAGCCGCCTGCGCCCGCACATAGGCCAGCCGCGCGTTCAGGCGCAGCCGTTTTTCCAGCGCAAGACGCTGTTCCTTTTTCGCGCGGTAACCGGCCTCCAGCGCCAGCCCGGAGCTGGAGATTGCGCCGTTGTCCCACAGCCGCCAGGACAGTGTCGGCCCCAGAGAGTATGTGTTGTAGTCGCCCAGCTTCATGGCGGAGCCGTTGGCCAGGCTTATTTCAGGTATGCGCGAGACGTATTTATAGTTCCCGTCAAAAGTCAGTCGGGGGTAGCGGTCGGCCTGCGCGGCCAGCATGCTTTCGCGCGCGGCGTTCTCCTGTTCGTGCGCGGCTTTCAGTTCCGGCGAGAACGCCAGAGCCTGCCGCTGTGTTTCCGCAAGCGATATTTCTACGCGGGTTTCGCAGTTCGCTTGCGCGGGTCCAAACAGCAGCGCAAGCGGGAGAATAAGCGCTTTCATTGCTCCTACTTTGCCGGGCTCA
>JAAYTX010000155.1 GCA_012523635.1 Elusimicrobiota bacterium | reverse complement strand
CGGATATTTATCACTCCCAGCACCGAAGGGGGCATCTGCGGGATAGGCGTTATGCGCTGGACGCGTATGACTTCCTGCACGCAGTTTATGTCTATCCCGTATTCCTCGTCTGCCAGGTTGAAGCAAACCAGCTGCAGCAGCTGACCGGCCTGCTCAGTGCTGGGTAGTGTTGTCGGTTTCATTTGAGCCCCCGGTTGCTTTGACTTTGTGTTCCGGATTGAAAAGCGCCGGATTTTTGCGTGCGGACCTGGCCTTCGCAGAGGCCTGCGCCCCGGCCTGTGACGGGCGGAACTGCGCCTGCGCCGGTCCGGCAGATTCCAGTCCAGCGCGCACCTTGAAGCCGCTGACCAGATCTTTTAGCACGTTGGCTTGCGTGGCCATTTCCTCGGCAGAGGCCGCCAGTTCCTCTGAAGTCGCGGAGTTGGATTCGGTCACGGCGGTGTTCTCCTCCATCGCGGCGGACTGCTCGTGGGTGGCGCCGGATATGCTTTGTATCTGGCCGGCTATCTGCTCTATCACCTGCACCATTTTCTTGATGTTCTCGCCAGCGGTATTGGAAAGCGCGACGCCGTTCTCCACCTGCGAGAGGCTTTCTTTGATCAGGGCCGAGATTTCCTTCGCGGCCGTCGCGCTTTTTTCGGCCAGCTTGCGCACTTCGTCAGCCACCACGGCAAATCCCTTGCCGTGTTCTCCTGCCCGCGCTGCTTCTATGGCGGCGTTAAGGGCCAGCAGGTTTGTCTGGTCGGCTATATCGGTGATAATGGCCACTGCATCGGCTATCTGCTTGGAACTGTTTTCTATTGCGCCTATGGCGTCGACAGTAGTGCCCATGCCGCTGCCGGTAGCTTCGGCCGTCTTGACGGTATCCTGCGCCAGTTCATTGGCGCGCTGTGCGTTGGTGGCGTTTGCCTGCACCGAGCTGGCCAGTTCCTCAAAACTGGCTGACTGCTGTTGCGCGCCGTCTGCAATCTGCTGCGAGGAATGGGCTATCTGGTCGGTCGCGCCGACCAGCTGTTCGGCGGCGTCTTTGACTTGCACCAGCATCTTGCTTACGCTTCCGGTAAGGTTGTCCAGGGACTTGGCCATATCACCTATTTCGTCTCGTCTTGTGAAATATTCCTGCGGCACAGTTACGGAGAAGTCACCGCCGGCCACTTTGTTGAGGGCCGAGACTGCCTCCTTGATGGGGTTGCCGACGTTGTTTGAGAGCCATACGCCGCCCAGCATCGTAACCGCTAGCAGCGCAACCCCGACCACCGCCAGCAGCATAAGCACGCCTTTGAGGGTGGTGTTGACCGCGTTTACGAGGTTGGCGGTCATTTCGTCTTCATAGGCTCCGGCGCCGATGACCCAGTCAAGCGGGGCGTAGTAGATTACGCCGGCTATCTTAACGCGGGCTTTGTTCTCGCCTTTGTTTTTCCAGGGATATGACATATAAAAGACTTCTCCGTCTCCTTTCTTAAGGGCGGTGTCCACCATGTCCCGGATGAAGTAGCTGCCACCGGCGTCCTGCGCGTTCCAGATGTTTTCGCCGTCGCGCGCGCCATGTTCGGAAATGATGTATTTGCCTTTGTTTGCGCCGGTGCCTCCGATCACGAAAACATAGCCGGAAGTCCCGATTTTTATGGACATTATGGCTTTGCGGAGTTTTGCCAGGTCGTTATTGTTTGAGTTGGCAGCCATCATGTGAATATTTTTTGCCAGAGTGCTCATCTGTTCCTGAGTTTGAATCTGTATGGCTTTCCACATTTTCATGTTCAACTGGCTGCGGATAAGGACGCTCAGCAACAGCAGGGTGACGAGCGCGAACAGGGCAATGCCTCCGCCGAATGAAAGTATTTTCCCCTTAATGTTGAGTGTCATGTGCGTTCTCCTTGGCGGATTTGCGCGGCTTTGCGTCGCAGACGTGCTTGTCAGCGAGAGATTCCAACAGCCTGCTGCGGTATTGCTGGTCCAGCTTTGTGAAGCAGACGCCTATCTGGTAGCTTCCTCCCTCCTGCATGGCCACGCGTACGACATTGCCTATAAGAGTTACAGGGATGGCCAGCGGCGCGTACGTGGAGTTGAGAAGAGGAATAGCCAGCTTCAGGCGCAGAAGGTCACCGACCGCGTATTTTGTCATGGAATTGAATAACAGGCCCTCCCGCAGGTTCTGTGGTTTGCCTTGTGCCGAAAGGCGCCGGGCAGAGGTCTCGGGATGATAAAGCGAACATCTAAGCACCTGCTTGTCGCTTAATCGTGCGAATTTTTCGCGTTTGGGCGTGCTCATATAAGGTTTCTCTCTTGCGGCATATTCTTCACCGATAATGTAGTCTAGCGCCTGCGGGGACCATGGAAAATCGGGGCGCGTATGAATTATGGGTAGGTAAAGAAACGAGTCCCGCTGTCCGATAATGGACGGCGGGGGGTAGGGACAAATCCTACAAGGGTTTCTGGAGCGCTATTTGTCCGATGCCCATTCCACAGCGTAGCGCACAAGCTGCGTGGCATTGGGCAGCAGAAGCTTTCTTTTGATTCTTTCTCGGTAGGTCTGCACCGTTTTGATGCTGAGGTGCATCTTTTCGGAAATCTGGCGCGTGGTCAGGCCGTGGCCGATGTCGCGCAGCACGGAAAGTTCCTTGTCTGAAAGTTGTGTTACCGGAGAAACGCCAGGAGTGGCGCGTGTGTCAAGCAACTGAAGCAAAATGGAGTCGCGCAGGGCTTCGTTAACCACGATGCGGCCTTTCAGTATCTCGAGAATCGCGTCTGGCAGCCGGGTCAGGGGCGCGGTTTTCATAAGGAAGCCGGAGGCGCCGGCGCGCAGCGTGCGCAGGGCGTAGTGTTCTTCGTCGTATGCCGTGTAAACGAGCACCGCCACGGACGGGTGATTGGCCTTTATATGCTCGATAAGGTCCAGGCCGTTGCCGTCTGGAAGGCCGATGTCAAGCACCACCAGCGCGGGTTTCGTCGTCTTGAGCTGTTTCTTGGCCTCTTCGATGCTCGCCGTCTTGCCGCAGACGTCAAAACCGCGGGCCGTCAACAGATCCGATACCGCGGAAATGATGACCGGATGGTCGTCCACCACCAAAATTTTCGTTTTATGAGTAGTCTGCGCCATATACACAAGCAAGACTGCTTGCCCCCGGCCATAATTATAGCATGTTCGCTTAAAATCGCAGGCACCGGTTTGACTTAAATTTTGAATTAGGCAATCCGCAGGTTGTTGCCTGTGGCTGCCGTGACGGTCTCTAGCCCTTGCGGGTATCACGGTGTTGTCACAGACAAAAACTGATATATTCAAACAGATGTGTTCTTCTATTCACATGGAGTTATACTGCTCATCGTTAGTTGTGCGGTACAGTTTTTCAAATCGAAAGTTTCGCGGCAGTTGTTGTCTTGGGGAATAGCGGTTGTGTCTAATAATTTGAAATCGGCTGTTGTTCGGAACATTGGGGCGGGCGCGGCATGCTGAAGCGATACCCTTTGGCGGTTTCGGCTTTTTTATTGCTGGCCGCGTTGCTGGTTTGGCTGCCTGGAGTTGAATTCACTTCAAGCTGTTTTTCATTTTTTGCAGGCGAATCGCTGTTGTCTGGTATTCGGCATAATCATCTGCTATGGTCCATGCCGCTGCAATTGCTTTTGGTTTCGTTGATTAAGCTGCACTTTCCTTTTGCGGCAGCTGTGATTTTTGTCCAACTTATGATGGCCTGCGTGCTGGTGTTGGTGTTCGTGCTTGCACTGCAGTTTGGGAATTCGCTGTCTGCTGCGGCAGTCGTGTTGGTTTTTGCGTTGTCTAAACAGGCCCTGGGCAATATCCTGATTGTGGATCCGGAGCAACTCCTTTACGTTATAGTGATACTGACTGTCGCCCTGGCTCTTGTGCTTAGAGAAGATGGTTTTTCCTATCGCGGCATGTGGAAGGTGGCGGCTCTGATTGGTGTGGGGATGATGGTTCGTTCCCCGCTGTTTATGTTCCCTGTATTGTTGCTGCTGTATGATTTTTGGAGGACGCGCAGACCAGGCGGGTCAGGCATAGCTTTTGGACAAACTTTTAACGCAGCGCACGTAATTTTTTTAGTGTTGCCGTTTTTGATGTTGCTGCCGCGCACTTGGATGCTTTGGAAAACTTACGGGTCTCCGGTCTTCTTTGAGGTTGGGCGTGCGGAAAATGCGATTGTCACCAGCGCCCTTGGCGTTGTATCTGCCGTGGATCACGGGCGGGCGCTGGCTGGTATTGGACATGGCGAAAGCATTTGGTTGTGGTTTGTCGGTCAGGTCGCCTGCCATCCTTTGCGTTTTCTCGGTGGCATGGCAAAGCGCTTATATTTCACTTTTTCCATGACACCTATTCTGTTTGTCGCGGCGGGCGCTGCTCTTCTGCGCTTCAGGAAGTCAGAAGCGTTGCGCATGCCTGCAGTGCTTAGTATTTATCTAATAGTTTTTTATGCGTTTTTTTGCGTTGAGGCCCGCTATTTGCTCCCGGTTTATGCATTGTTGTTGGCGATGTCCGCTGCACTCTTTTCGGGTGAGCGCGGGCCTGCATTGCCGTCAACACCGACAGCATTCAGGCGTATTGGCGTATGGACATTAATGGTTATGGCAGGAGTATTGTTTGCGTCTTATGTCGTGGTTTCGTTGTCGTTGTTGGCCTACCATTCCAGGGCCGTGCAGTACGAGCTTGCCCCTTATGCAGTGGCGGCCCACTATCCAGAGAATTCCTGGATGCAACATCAAACCTCAATTCTGGCTGTTAAACAGGGGAAGCTGGAGGTTGCGCGCAAACTGGCAGGAAAGGCTTTGCTGTCAAGTTCCGGCCGTCCGGAGTTTCTGAGGCAGTATTTGCTTGTACTGGTTCTCAACGGTACACATATAGACCGTGAACTTGGCAAGCTCAGGTATTCCGATGCGACCGGGATTCTGGTCGAGGCCGATGAGGCCCCATTTGCATGGCCGAAACTGCTGAACAACTGTTTCTTTTCCCCTGCTGATTCCGGCCGGGCGTTGTCGGCGCAATTGCTATTGGATAGAAGCGCGGAAACACAGCACTTGGAGTATTCAGGACTTGGCGACGACAGGCTGTTGAATGTAAGGCATATGAACGATGCGTCATTATCTGTTTTATTGGTTGAAATAATGGGAGAGTTCCCTGCTGCAAAAAAATGTTTTGCAGCACAGTGCCTGCTGGGTGCGGTACACCAATCAGGGGACACGGCGGACTTGACGCCGTTGCAGAAGTATGCAGATGAGGTTTGTGCGGGTTCTCATTCAGTTTCTGGTGTTAAGCTTGGGCAGTGATACGGCAGCCATATCAATAAAAAACCGGCCTTTCGGGCCGGTTTTTCGTTTAGGTAGGGATATTTGGTTGCGGGGGCTGGATTTGAACCAGCGATCTCAAGGTTATGGGCCTTGCGGGATACCAGGCTTCCCTACCCCGCAATAAAAGAATATCAAAAAAATCGCCAGGGCACAAGCGTTATTTTCGCCGGACCGGCGGCGGCTCCCTGCCCGGCCCGCATGTAATGCCCCATGTAGTATATATACTCGTAATTATGATAACATTGGTGCCTATGAAACCTAGAGTTAGATTTGCCCCTTCACCAACTGGTTATCTGCATATCGGCGGGGCGCGCACCGCGCTTTTCAACCGCCTGCTGGCTTTGAAGACTGGCGGCACTTTCGTGCTGAGAATTGAAGACACCGATGAGCTGCGCTCTACGGAAGAGTCGGTGCAGGCGATTTTTGACGGCTTGCAGTGGCTTGGCTTCAACTGGGACGAAGGACCCATCCCCTCCGGCGGGGAAAAGGGTCCGTTCGGCCCGTATTTCCAGGCCGCGCGCGCGCGCAAGGGCATTTACCAGCCTTACGTGGACAAGCTGTTGGCGGAAGGCAAGGCCTATAAATGCTACTGCACGACGGAAGAGTTGGACGCCATGCGCCGCCAGGCGCAGCTTGAGAAGCGCCCTCCGCGTTACGACGGCCGCTGCCGCCACCTCACCGCCGAGCAGCAGGCCGCATTCGAGGCGCAGGGCCGCAAGCCCGTGCTGCGCTTCCGCATGCCCGACGACGGCGCCACCGAGTTCCAGGACCTCATACACGGCCCGCTTCGCTTCGAAAACAAGCTGCTGTACGATTTCATCATGGTGAAGGCTTCCGGCTACCCCACCTACAATTTCGCCTGTGTGATAGACGACCATCTGATGGAAATGACCCACATCGTGCGCGGGGACGACCATATCTCCAACACGCCTTTGCAGTACCAGCTTTACAAGGCGCTGGGCTGGGAGCCGCCGATATTCGCCCACCTGTCCATGATTCTGGGGCCAGACGGAACCAGGCTGTCCAAGCGCCACGGCCATACCGGCGTGCAGGAGTACCGCAAAATGGGCCTGCTCCCGGAAGCGCTCACAAATTATCTGGCTTTGCTGGGCTGGTCAACCACTGACAGCCAGCAGATTTTCGTGCCGGGAGAGCTGGAACAGAAATTCGACATTTCCGGCTGCCAGAAAAGCCCCGCCACCTTCGACCCTGTCAAGCTGAACTGGATGAACGGGGAATACATCCGCCTGCTTAGCAAGGAGCAGCTGCTTGAACGCGCCCTGCCGTATTTGCAGGAAGCGGGTGTGGGCACCGGCGTTGACAAAGACCTGCTGTGCAAAATAGTCGCACTTGAACAGGAGAAGTACAAGCTTCTGGCGGAAATCCCAAAGCTGGTGGATTTTTTCTTTTTGCCCGAGCCAGTCTACGACCCTAAGGCCGTAGAGAAAGTTTTGAAGAAGCCCGAGGCGCCGAAGGTGCTGGAGGCTATGGCGCGCCGATACGCGGCGGTCAAGGATTTCAACGAAGTGGAACTGGAGCGCGAGGCCCGCGAATGCGCCAAGGAGCTCGGCTTCAAGGCGGGGCAGGTGTTCCATCCGCTGCGCGTGTCCGTCTCCGGCCGTACGGAAGGCCCCACCTTGTTCCGCATGCTCGAATACATGGGCCGCGACAAGGTTGTGAAACTGCTTCAGAAGGCTGCGGCGCTTTGCGCCGCCTGATTGCCTAAACGATGAAATACTGGGCGTATTTTGAAGGCGAAATAGAAGGGCCCTATACCCCCGAGGAGCTTCGCGCTCGCCAGGGGGCCGGGCCCGCCACGCTTGTTTCGCCCGAAGACGCCGAGGGGGAAAATGAGCAGGATTGGCAGCTTGCCTCGGCTTTTCCTGAACTGTCGGGCGCATTCGGCCTGGGGGCTTCTGCCGCTCAGCCGCCCTCCGCGGTTCCATCCGCCGTCGAGCCGGAAAAAAATCCTGCGCCGCCGCTCCCCGAGTACAGGGATATGTCTGATGCGGCGCTGTCCGCCGAGCCGGCGGCAGACCTGCTTTCGCTTCAGGCCAGAATGGCCCAGCTTGGCCTGGAACAGCCGCAGGAAGAAGACGATATCGCCGTTCTTGAGCAGGAGCGCAAGCGTCTTGCCGAACAGTTGCGCCTGCGCAGGGTCATAAACAAACGCACTGCGGAAATTATCGGCGGGCTTGAAACAGGCCTTGATGATGCCGGTAATAAAATTGTGCGCCAAATACGCCGTGTGGAAAGCCGCGCCGCCGAGCCGACGCCAGCCGAAGCGGTTTCTGATTCCGTTTCCGGCGGCATCAAGCCGCTGGGCCCGCTGTTCCCGTCCTGGCGCGATACGATGGAGTCCAACGAACTTTTGCAGCTGGCGGCCAGCGATACCGCACTGTTCTCATCCATTTCTTCCGGCAAATCCGTAGTGTTGCCGGACAAGCCGGCTTGGCCGGAAAGGAAACTGCCGTCTGTCAGGCGCGTGCAGCCGCAGCAACCGCATATCCATGTTCCGGCCCCGGCTCCCCGCCCGGTCCCGCGTCCCGCGCCGGTTCAGCGTCCGCCGTCTCCGGCCAGCACGGCGCGGAGCCTGCCCGCCATACCTGCTTTTCATGAGGCCCCAATTCTTCCGGACGGGGACATAGTCCCGTCGCAGGAAGTGTCAGATGTCGTGGCTTCACAGCAGGAGATAGCGCCGGAGCAGCCGCAGGCTGCCGCGGCTGTGCCTGAAATCCCCAATTTGTCGGCCGCCGCGCTTGCCGCCGCAGATTCCGGACGCGTCGCGGAACAGCCTGTGGCGCAGGAAAGCGTCGCGGAAGAATCCGTGTCGCAAGAGGCTGCCGCCCAGGATTCCTCGCAGCCTGCGGACGAGCAGCCCGCTGCTGAACCCGCGGCGGATTCCGCTCCCAAGGAAGAAGCGCCGGCTCCCGCGGAGCCTGAGGAGGAATCTCCTCAGTTGCAGCCGCCGTCAATCAAATTGCCCGGGTTAGGCGGGCAGAGCGGTTCTCAGGCGAAACGCGAAATCTCGGATCTGGACTTTCCGTTCTCGCCTAAGTATCTGGCAAAGGCAGACCAAAGCCATCCAGAGATGCCCGCGTTGCCGTCCACCACTGCGCGCGGACAAGTGCCCAATTTTGAACAGTCTCCGGAGCAGCTTGCAAAAGAAACACAGCCGCCGGACTTGGCGGATTTGCAGCAGAACCCATTGTCCAGCGTGATGGGGATAGGAGTAGGCCTGCCGTTGCCGCAGGCCGCCCCCGTGTCTGCCGAGCCTCAACTGCCGGACAAGTTCACCAAGCCAGGGGACGCGCCGTCTTTCACACTCGGCGATACAGTGCCCCAGCTTAGCCAGCCAGCTGTCAATGTCGATCCGCGCATGGGCCCTGACAGCAAGGCCACTCTTGCCCCGGCCGAGATGCTGAACCTTTCGAAGACAACCATGTCGGCTCCGCTTGAGCAGGCGGAAGCCCCGCAGCCGGCCGAGCCGGAGAAGCACGCCAAGAGCGGAAAAATGCTGGTGCTGCTGCTCCTGGCCGCGTCTCTGGCGGTGGTCGGCGCCATAGTGTTTTTCTTCATGCGGGAAGATGCCGGAATAAAAAATGCGACCCCGCAGGGCCCTGAAAGCGCCGCATCAACAGAGCATGCGGCCCAGTCAGAAGGCGAGGATGGGGGGCCTGCACCGTCTTCTTCCACCGCAACTGCGGCAGCGGCCCCGGCGGCCGAGGGCTCTCCTGCCCAGCCGGCTGCCGCAAATACAGGTTCGCAGGCCGAGGGTTCCAAGCAAGCCCTCGAGATTGTCAAGAATTACGACCTTGGCATGGGCCGCGGCAAAATTGAGACCTGGCTGAAGAATTCCTACGGTGCGGCCGGTACGGAAACCTGGTCGGCCAAACAGCTTATCGGTTCGTCTTATGTCGTCGAGTACAAACTTTTGCGCGCCCGGGCGGAAGTCATCGCCTATCTGTTTGAGGTGGACGTGGCTTCCGGGAAAATCGTGCGGGGCATGGACAACGCCGCGATGGAGCTTCTCGGCGGGGGCGCCAAGGCGCAGCCCTCGGGGGCGGCCAAGCCGGCTGCGTCCCGCAAGCCAGTCGATAAGCGGAGCAGGACAGCCGGGCGTTAGGATATTTTCAAATGCGGCTTCGTCCGCGAGGTGACACCAATGGTAATGATGAGCGATTTATTCATGATGATGCACGAAAAAGGAGCCTCCGACATCCACCTTACCGTGGGCACTCCGCCGATACTGCGCATTCACGGCGAGCTTTGCAACACTCCTTTCGAGCGCCTGACGGGCCAGACCTGCCAAGACCTGGTATTTTCGCTGATGAGCGACGCGCAGCGTCAGCGTTTTGAAGCCACCAACGAACTGGACTTCGCCTTCGGCATCAAGGGCATAGGACGCCTGAGGATGAACGTGTTCCGTCAGCGCGGACTGGTGGGCGCGGCGATACGCTCCATCCCGGCCCGCTACAAGACTTTCGAGGAACTGAACCTGCCGTATATAGTGCAGGACCTGATGAAGCTGCGTCGCGGCATGATTCTGGTGACGGGGCCCACCGGCTCCGGCAAATCCACCACGCTGGCCAGCATGATAGACTACCTCAACACCACCTTTGCCTATCATATCGTGACCGTCGAGGACCCGATAGAATACGTGCATACGCACAAGAAAAGCATAGTGAACCAGCGCGAGGTCGGAGCTGATACGGATTCTTTCGGGGCCGCGCTGCGCCACATACTCCGCCAGGACCCCAATGTCATCCTGGTCGGCGAAATGCGCGACCTGGAAACCATTCAGGCCGCGCTTAACATAGCGGAAACCGGACACCTGGTGTTCGCAACCCTGCATACCAACGACGCCGCCCAGGCGGTGAACCGCATCATAGACATATTCCCGCCGCACCAGCAGGAACAGATAAGGGTGCAGCTTTCCTTTGTGCTGCAGGCCGTGCTGGCCCAGCAGCTGGTCGCTAATACGGCGGGGAACGGGCGCCTTCTGGCTACCGAGATTCTTATGGTCACCTCGGCCGTCAGGAACCTGATACGCGAACAGAAAGTGGAGCAGATCCAGACTGTGATGCAGACAGGCGCCAAGTTCGGGATGGTGACGATGAACCAGTCGCTTGCCGAGCTTTACCTGAAGCAGCGCATAACTTTTCAGGAAGCCGTGTCCCGCTCCTCCGACCCGGAAGACCTCAAGAAGTACCTGCAGCGCGGCATAGGCCAGACCATGTAAAGGTGCGGGCAAAAGATGCTGTTCACCTATAAAGCCAAGGACTCCTCCGGAAGAATAGTTTCCGGGGAATTGGACGCCGCGGACCAGCGAGCCGCGACCGACCGCCTGCGCGCCATGAAGCTGGCATTGCTTGCCATAGACGAGGTCAAGGAAGAATCCATGCTGGCGCGCCTTAACCCTTTCCGCGCCAGGGTCAAGAACAAGGAAGTCGTCATTTTTTCCCGCCAGCTTTCTACGCTGGTGTCTGCCGGAGTGCCTTTGGTGCAGGGGCTTGGCATTCTGGAGGCTCAGGCCAGCCCGTTGTTCAAGCCCGTGGTCGCCGCTATCAAGGCCGATATCGAGTCCGGCCTGGGCATAGCAGACGCCATGAAGAAGCATCCCCAGGTTTTCAGCACGCTATATGTGTCGATGATACGGGCCGGCGAAGTGGGCGGCATACTGGACGTCATCCTGGAGCGCCTGTCCGCATATCTGGAACAGGCCGAGGCGTTGAAGGCCAAAATAAAGTCGTCGATGATGTACCCTGCCGTTTTGTGTTCCGTTTCGGTTGTGGTCACCGTTTTCCTGCTGGTTTTCGTCATACCCACTTTCAAGAATATTTTCGCCGGGTTCGGCGCCGAACTGCCTTTGCCCACGCGCATAGTGATAGGCATCTCCGACGGGCTGAAGGCTAACGCGCTGTATATACTGCCGCTGCCGGTGCTGCTCTTCGTGGCTTATCAGAAGTACCGCGCAACCGCCGCAGGTGCGGAGCGGATAGATTCCCTGATGCTGAAGCTGCCGGTCTTCG
>JAAYTX010000154.1 GCA_012523635.1 Elusimicrobiota bacterium | reverse complement strand
GCCGGTCTTCGGCGAGCTGCTTAAAAAAGTCGCCATAGCGAAATTTACGCGCACGCTGGGCACGCTAATCAAATCCGGCGTTCCGATTTTGCAGGGCCTGGACACTGTCGCCGCCACCGCAGGCAACGTGGTAATAGAGAAAGTCGTGCTAAGTTGCCGGGAATCCGTCAAAGAGGTCGGCAAGCTGGCGGAGCCTTTGCGCAAATCCGGGGTTTTCCCGGACATGGTGGTGCAGATGATAGGTGTCGGCGAGGAAACCGGCGCGCTGGACACCATGCTTATCCGGATAGCCGATTTTTACGACCAGGAAGTTGATACTGCGGTCAAAGGCCTCACCTCGATGCTGGAACCGCTTGTGATAGTGGTGCTGGGCGTTGTGATAGGCACCATAGTTATAGCCATGTTCCTGCCCATGTTCGAACTGGGCAATCTAGCCTCAAAAGAAGAATAGCCGTGCCACAGGGCAATCCGCGCTCATTTCTCAGGCGCTGGGCCGTCCGCGCCATCGCTGTATGCGCGGCGTTTTTGCTGGCGCTGGCCGTGTATATCTTTCCTCTGCCCGACGTGCGCGTTCTAAAGCGCCACAATCCCGATACCACGGCTTATATTGAACTGCGAAAGGCGCAGGCCGCGAGGGCCGGTAAAAAACTTAAGCTGCGCCAGCAGTGGGTGCCTGTGGGGGCCATATCGGAACATCTCGTTCACGCGGTGCTGATTGCCGAGGACGAGGCTTTTTACAGGCATCACGGCGTGGACTGGGTGCAGCTAAAGGGCGCGGCCCTTGAGGATATAAAGCGCCGGCGGCTGGCGCTGGGCGGCAGCACCATCACCCAGCAGACCGCCAGAAACCTGTACCTTTCGCCGTCTAAAAACCCGTTCCGCAAGGCAAAGGAACTGCTGATCGCCCGGCGCCTGGAACGCGAGCTGGGTAAGCGCCGCATTCTGGAACTTTACCTGAACATAGCGGAGTGGGGTAAGGGTATTTTCGGGGCTGAGGCCGCGTCGCAATTCTATTTCGGCAAACCGGCCTCCGCGCTGACGCCGGACGAAGCCGCCGCCATGGCGGCCGTGCTGCCAAGCCCAAGGCGCTGGAATCCGTCCGCGCCGGGCCGTTATGTAAGCATGCGCAGCGAGACGATTCTGGACCGCATGCGCAGAAGCGGATATTTGCAGGATGATTCTTCGGAAACGGATTCTGATTAACCGCGCAGGCTGGCTTTTTCTTCTTTCAACAGTTGGAGCTTTTTCCTGATCCCGCCGGGCCCGGAATAACCGCCCGGTTTGCCGGAGCCGGCTACAACCCTGTGGCAGGGCACTGTCGGCGCAAACGGGTTTTTTGAAAGCGCCGTGCCCACGGCGCGGGCCGCGCCCGGGTGTCCTATCTTGCGGGCTACTTCTCCGTATGTCATGGTGCTGCCGCGCGGGATTTGCGCGCAGCACAGCCATACTTTGCGTTGAAATTCCGTGTATGCCGCCATGCGGCGCAGTATGCTTTGCGGCAGGCGGTGGGCTTTCATTACTTCGGCCTGTAAGGGGACACCCCGCGGACTTTGAGGTCGTACTCCAGGGTTTTGCCGGCGTAGGGAGAGTTGAAATCAATTTCCATTGATTTTGGGTCGACTTTTGTGACAATGCCTGCGGCCATGACGCCTTTTTTGTTTCTGGCGTTTACCTTGTCTCCTACTTTCGGCGGGGAGGGAGTATCCATGGGAACGGCATATATCTGTTCCTTCTGCGGCATGCCGTAACCTTTTTCGGGCGGTATGATGATTTTAAGCGAGTCGCCCGGTTTTTTGCCTTTCAGCGCTTCATAAAGGCCTTTGACGGGATAAGTGTTGACGTTGTAGGTGACCGGCGTGTCCTGCTTCTCCACCAGTTTCCCGTCAACTTTCAGTTCGTAAGTCACAGAAACTTCGGCCTTATCGTTGATGCCCGAGCCGCCGCAGCCCGCAAGCAGAGCGCCCGCGCAGCAAAGTGTCGCTACTGACGATTTCAAATTCATTGGATAAAGCTCCCCGGTTGTTTAAGTCTTCTGCCAGCCTGTCTATAAGTGCCTTTTACCATTTTATATTGCCGGATTGCTTGAGGCAATAGCCGCTGGCTATGGCAGCAGGCGTTTGTTGCGCAGGCTCCTGTGATAGGTCACGCCGAACCTGTGGGCCTCATCACGAAGGCGCATCAGCAGCAGAAGGGCGCGGCTGTTGCGCGGCAGGCGTAGGCTTTCCCTCCTGCCAGGCAGGAACAGTTCCTCTTCTTTTTTCGCCAGCGCGGCCAGAGGCAGCCTGCATTTGGCATCTACCATGCCCTGCGCGGCGGCTGCCAACTGTCCCGGCCCTCCGTCTATCAACAGTAAATCCGGCAACGGTTCGTTTGCTTTGAGAAGCTGGCGCAGGCGGCGCGACACTATTTCGCGCATCATAAGGAAATCGTCCGAGCCTGTTTCCGGCAACGCGCTTTTGATGCGGTATTTCCTGTAATGGCCGGAGTTTTTTTCGCCGTTGACGAAGCATACTGACGAGCCGACAGCCTGCCTCGCAAAAAGGCTGGAGGTGTCGAAGGCTTCTATATGAACCGGCGCGCGCTGTAGGCCGAGCGCCTTTGCCAGTTCCTGTGCGGCGCGCGATTCCTGCACAGCCAGTTCTATATCGGCCTGGTTTTTGCGGCTTATCCGCACTTTTTCCGACATATGCTTCAAGGCCAGCAGGCAATTGCGGCATTCGGCGGCTTCTTCGTAGCGGAGCGCGGAGGAAGCCTGCGCCATCTGGCGTTCAAGGGCGGTTTTCAGTTTTTCCGTTTTGCCTTCCAGAAGCAGTTTGGCCCGCAGCGCTATGCGCCTGTAGGCGGCGCGGCTTATTTTCCCGGCGCAGGGCGCCGCGCATTGGCCGGTGTGGTAGTAGACGCAGTGTTTTATTTTCCTGTCCGGCAGCGGGTTTTTCAGCGAAAATTCCCAGCGGCAGGGGCGCAGCCTTGCCAGGCCGGAAACCCACAGATGGCGCAGCAGTGCGTTTAGCGAGGACGCCTTGGGGTATGGCCCGAAATATGCGGCCCCGTCGTCTTCGGCGCGCCTGCTTATGGACAGGCGCGGGAAATCCTCCTGCATGCTTAAGCGGACAAAGGGATACGCTTTCCCGTCCCGCAGGTCGCGGTTGAAGAAGGGCTGGTTTTTCTGCACCAGGCGGCGTTCCAGAATCAGCGCGTCCCGTTCGCTGGCGCAGGGTATGTAGTCCACGCGGCGCACCAGCGCCATGAGGCCGGCCACCGTCCAGGGGCGGCTGTGCGCCTCGTGTCCGGAAAAATACTGGCCTATCCTGCGGGCCAGGTCGTTGGCTTTGCCCACGTAAAGAAGCTGGCGCCCCGGGCCGAGCATTAGATAAACGCCGGGCACATGGGGTATGCGGGAAATGTCTGGCTGCATGGCTGGAATTTTATCAATTTAGTTATAATGCCTGAGTACCTCTTGCTTAATCCGTTACCTTTAGGGGGCCTAAAAATGAAAGATATAATTTCCAGAAAAATAGATTCCTACCTCGAGTATGCTGTTGAACTGCAGACGGGCCTGACGGCCAGGCCGGCCATAGCTCCGTGTAGCGGCGGCGAAGGAGAATATGAAAAGGCCGTCTGGCTTGAAAAGGAGCTGAAAAAGCTTAATTTCGACGAAGTTTTCCGCATTGACGCGCCTCAGAAAGAGGCCAAGAAAGGCATACGCCCCAACATAGTGGCGCGCTACAAGGGCAGCAAGCGCGGCAAGACGCTCTGGATAATGTCGCATCTGGACGTAGTCCCTCCCGGCGAGGCGTCCCTTTGGAAAACAGACCCCTACAAGCTGGTCCGCGAGGGGAAGAAGATTTACGGCAGGGGCGTGGAGGACAACCAGCAGGGCGTCGTGTCGTCTATCCTCTGCGCGCGTGTGCTGATGGACCTGGGCCTGCGCCCCGAGGCCGACCTCGGCCTGCTGTTCAACGCCGACGAGGAAACGGCCAGCGAATACGGGGCCGACTATGTGCTGGAGAAGCGCCGCGATATCTTCGGCAAGAAAGACATGTTCATCATACCGGATTTCGGCAATAGCGACGGCTCGCTGGTGGAGGTGGCTGAAAAATCCCTGCTGTGGCTTAAAGTGCGGACCGAGGGACGCCAGTGCCACGCCTCCAACCCCGATGCCGGTGCCAACAGTTTCCGCGCCGCCAGCGACCTGGTGGTGCGTCTTGCGTCGCTGTACAAGAAATTTTCCAAGCGCGACCGCCAGTTCATGCCGCCGGTGAGCACTTTCGAGCCGACCAAAAAAGACCCGAATGTGCCCAACATCAACACAATTCCCGGGGAGGACGTGTTCTACCTCGACTGCCGCGTGCTGCCGTGCTACAAGATTGCCGACGTCATAGCCGAGATAAAGCGGCAGGCGGCCCCTGTGGAGAAAAAATACGGCGTTTCCGTCTCGCTTGAGCCGGTGCAGCAGGTGCAGGCGGCCCCGCCCACCAGCCCCGACGCAGAAGTGGTGCGTCTGATAATATCCGGCGTGAAGCAGGTTTACGGCCACAAGGCAAAACCCTGCGGCATAGGCGGCGGGACAGTGGCCGCCAGCTTCCGCAAGGCCGGTTTTGACGCGGCCGTGTTCTCGCGGCTGGACGAAGTCGCCCATCAGCCCAACGAGTATTGCATACTGGACAATCTTCTCGGGGACGCCAAGGTCTTCGCGCTGGCCGCGCTGAACCTTAAAGCCTGATGCCGTGACCCCGCGCAAGGTTTACCTGGACAACGCCGCCACAACGCAGCTGGATCCGCGTGTGGCGGCGGCCATGTCGGCTGCCGAGCAAACGGCCTGGGGAAACGCCTCGTCCGTGCATGGGGCGGGCACGGCGGCGGCGCGCGCGGTGGAACGGGCGAGGATGGAAATTGCATCCCGCACGGGGGTCTCGCCCGATGAAATTATTTTTACTTCAGGCGGCACGGAATCCAACAATCTGGCCATTCTGGGGCTTGCGTTCGCAAGGAAACCCGCCGGTTTCCGCGTCGCTTTTTCGGCTGTGGAACACCCTAGCGTTTCTGAGCCTGCGCGCTGGTTGGGACGGCTTGGCGCCAAAGTTGTGCGCATCCCTGTTGATGCGCGCGGCCTGATAAAACTCCCGGCGCTGGAGAACGCGCTGAAAGCCGGGCTTGACTTGGTTTCTGTAATGCACGCCAACAACGAGGTGGGGACTGTCCAGCCCGTAGTGGAAATCGCCAGTCTATGCCGCAGGCATGGGGCCGTTTTTCATACCGACGCATGCCAGAGTTTCGGCAAACTGCCGCTGGAACCGGCTAAAATCGGAGCCGGGCTAGTGAGCGTGAACGCCCACAAGATTCACGGTCCCAAGGGGGTCGGCGCGCTTTATGCGCGTAAAGGCCTGAAATTCGATGCCATATACCGAGGCGGTGGGCAGGAGGGCGGCCTGCGTTCAGGTACGCTGAACGCGCCGGGCATAGCGGGTTTCGGGGCGGCGGCGTCTTTATGCAGCGCGGAAGAATGCGCCAGAATGACTTTGTTGCGGGATTTTTTCGCGGCTTCTGTCCTGTGCGCCATACCCGGCTCGGCGCTTAACGGAGACGCCCGGTTCAGGCTTTGCAACAACGTCAATATCAGTTTTGAGGGAGTTTCATCCGGCAGTCTGCTGCTGAAACTTAGCGCGAAGGGAATTTATGTCTCTTCCGGTTCGGCCTGTGCGGCTGGAAAGAACCGCCCCAGCCCGGTACTGCTGGCAATGGGTCTTGGCAGGGAGCGTGCTTCCTCGTCGTTACGCTTCAGCCTTAGCCGCTATACCGAAAAACGTGATTTGACCTTCGTTTTGAAAGAACTTTCCAAGGGCGTCAGCGCGGAGCGCGGCAATGCCTGAAAGGGAGAAACTGGACCTCGGCGGCGTTCCGTGCCCGGCCAATTCCGCGCGCGCGCTGCTCAAGCTGGAAATGCTTGACGACGGCGACGAACTGGAAGTGCTGCTTGACGACGGCGAGCCTGCTAAAAACGTGCCCGCTGCCATGTCGGAAGCCGGACATGAACTGGTGTCCAGTTCAAGAAAAGGGCCCGGCTGGGTGATGGTTTTCCGGAAGTCTTCCTAGCGTTTCTTAAGGCCGCGTTTCTCTATTTTTTTTATTTCGGCCCATTGCAGCAGAACGGCGCGCGGGCTGTGGAGTTTCCTGCCCGAGCCGAACACGTGCGGATGCCGCCTTATAAGCTTTGAGTTAATCCCTTCCACCACGCCGGCTATGTCGAAGCGGCCCGCCTTTTCGGCTAGCGCGGCGTGGAACACCACCTGAAGCAGCACGTCGCCCAGTTCCTCTCGCAGGTTGTCCCAGTCCTTTTTCCTTACGGCCGAAGCCACTTCTCCGGCCTCCTCTTTCAGGTGCTTGAGCATGGAGGCATGGGTCTGTTTCCTGTCCCAGGGGCAGCCGCCGGGGGCCAGCAGGGTGTCGACTGTTTTCAGCAGGGCGGAAAAACGTTTGTTCGCACAGGCGCGCACGCGTGATGTTTTCATGCTTTTAATGTTAGCATTAAAAATATACAATTTCAGCCATGAAACGCCTGCTTATTTCCTGGCTGTTCCTGCTGTCCGCCGCCGTCGCAAACGCCGCGCCGGATTCTCTTTATGTGGTGAAAGTGGATTCCGACGTAGTCTTTATAGACATTACCACCTCCTCTTCCCCGGTCTATCAGGGCATGGTTTTCGAGGTTTTCACGCAGGGCGAGGAGCTTATCAACCCTGTTACCGGCGTTCATTTGGGAGCGCTGAAAACCAAAGTCGGGGCGGGTTCAATATCCGCAGTGCAGGAAAAATACGCGCAGGGCAGGCTTGAATCCGGTTTGGGAAAGGTGAAGCCGGGACATATCGCCAATATCGCCGCGCCTGCCCCCGCGCCCTACATTGAAGCGCAGAAAACCGCCCGTTCTGGCGCGCCTTTGTGGAAGAGCGCAGCCATTGACGGACACGTTACTGCCCTGGCGCTGGTTGATGCCGACGGCGACGGCAAAAAAGAGCTGGCCGCCGTGCTGGACGACAAGCTGGTGCTGTATTCCGCCGACAACGGCAAACTTGTGGTCAAGGCCAGTCTGGAACTGCCGAACATGCTCCGCCCGCTTTCGCTGGACGCTCACGGCAAGCAGCTGATGCTTACCGGGTACCAGACCTTCCTGACCCGCTTCCAGACAATGGTGTATGCCTTGGAAGACGGACAGCTGAAACAGCAGAAAGAGCTGAAATGGCTGGTGCGTTCACTTGAACGGCCCGCCCGCCCGCCGATGCTGGTCTCCCAGCAGCTTTATTCGGATTCAAACCACAGCAGGACCAAGGTCAAGGAACTCATCGAAAGCGATGATTCCTGGAAGACCGGCGAAGTCCTGAAATATCCGCGCCTGGACTGGCTGTACGGCTTCACCATACTGGATTTCGACGGCGACGGCGAAGACGAACTGCTTTACGTGATGCCTTCCGGCAAACTGCGCATGCAGTATAAAGAGGGCAACCGCAGCTATGAGTACGGCGACGTGTTCGACCGCACCCCCAACAGGCTGGACTGGCAGGGCCAGTTCCTCAAATTTTACCCGCGCATAATAGCCAGGACCGGCAAGGACGGCAGGCCGGAAGCCTGCCTGCTGTACAACGTGCCTTCAAACGGCGTGCTGGCCGACACCTTCGGGCGCTACAACGCGGCCGAGATAGCGTGCCATGTCTGGACTGGGACGGCGATAGAGCAGACCTGGTCGGCCCCGATGGCCGGCTACGCCTATGATTTTGACTGGGGTTCCTTCGCGGGCATGGCCGAGGGCGCGGTTTCCGTGCAGGTGTCGGGGGACAAGAGCTTTGTGGTGGTGCTGCCCAGATAATGCGCGCACTGGCACTGGCGGCCCTGCTGCTGTCCGTTTCGACCGCGCAAGCTGCATGGGTGGAACAGCCGGGCGCGCTTGAGTCGGGCGGAATAGGCCTTCTGTTGCTGGCCAGGCCGGGGACGATGGCCTGGGAAACCGCCTGCCGCGACGCGGCGGACGAGCTGGAAGCCGACGGGCGGGTGCGGCTGGTTTTCGGTCCGGACGATTTCAAGGCGGTACAGAAAGCCGTAAGCGAACTGGAGTTGTCCAGCGGCAGGATTCTGGCGGTGCCGCTGGGTTTGTCAAAAGGCACCAATGATTTCGAGTTGTTCCGCTATTACGCAGGCATAGCGGAGCGTTTGTTTCAGGGGGCGGCATCGTCGGGCGTCTCCTTCCCGGGCGGAAAGGCCCCGCGGCTTCAGGCGGGCGTGCCGCTGGTGATGACGCCGGGGATGGAAGAGATGGATGTGGCCGGCGCGATGTCGCGCATGCTCAAGCCGTATATGCGCACGGAATCGCCCTTTTCGATAGTGCTGCTTGGATTTGAAAGGGACGGGCTTCAGGAATCGGCGCTGGCCCCGTTTCTGTCTAAAATCGCCGATGATATCAGGCAGCGCAACGGTTTATACGCCTCCGCAGCGTTCGTGCTGCGGGGCCGCGCCCCGGACAGAATGGACAAGACCATGTCCGGTGATCAGCCCGGGCAGGCTGCGGTATCGCTGCTTCAAAAGAGGTTGAACGCCCCGTTGCGAGGCGACGCGCAGCCCTATCAGGGCCTGCGCGGCAGGATACGGGAGCTGGCCCCGGTCAGCAAGGTGCTGGTTGCGGGCTATGCCCCCGAGGACG
>JAAYTX010000153.1 GCA_012523635.1 Elusimicrobiota bacterium | reverse complement strand
CGCTGTCATGGCCGAGGCAATGGATTCCAATGCCGCAATGCCGCAGAGCAGTGCAGTAGCGGGCAGGGCGCTTGACGGGATGGCAGGCAGCGGCGGTGGAGGCGCTCCGACCACTTCCGCCCCGGTTGTGCGTTCCGACTTTTCCGAAACGGCCTATTTCAAACCCCAGCTTGCGATAAAAAAGGGTTTTGGAAGAATCAACTTCAGGATGCCGGAACGTTTGACCGGCTGGCAAGTGGCCGTAACAGCGCTTACCGCCGATGTGAAACGCGGCAAGGCTTCCGCTCAGGTGCAGACCCGCAAGGATTTCATGGCACGGCTTGAAATGCCCCGCTTCTTCCGCGAGGGGGACAGCGGCGTGATTAAGGCTGTTCTGCACAACGAGACCGACACGGAACTTAAGGCGCAGGTGACCCTGCAACTGGAAAAGGAAGGCCGGCCCGCGGGAGGTTTGTTCGGGGTCAAAGACGCCAGCCTTCAGGCCGACATGAAGCCCGGCGAGGTCAAGGCGGTGGAATGGGAAATCGCGGCTCCGCGCGGCGTGGCGCTTTACAATGCGCGCATAGTGGCCCGCGCGGCCTCTTATTCGGACGCGGAGGAACGTGAACTGCCGGTGCTGGCTTCGCGCCAGCGCCTCATCGCGTCTCAGATAAAAAGCCTGGACGGCAATTCTTCGGCCGCGCTGTCGCTGGATGAGCTGAAATCCAGGGACGACAGCCGCGCAATAGAGTCCCTGCATCTGGAGGTGGACCCCCAGCTTGCGCTTTCGGTGCTCAACAGCCTGCCTTTTCTGGTCAACTATCCTTATGAATGCACCGAACAACTGGTCAACCGTTATGTTCCGCTGGCCATAGTGAACCGGCTGTATGCGCAGTATCCGGGCCTGTCGGAAGCGGTCAGGAAAATCCCGGCGCGCAACACCGTAACTCCGGCGTGGGAACGCGATAACCCGGCGCGGATGATGGCGCTGCTTGAAACGCCTTGGGAAGAGCTTTCCCGCGGGCAGAAGTCCGGCCTGCCGCTTACGGATATGCTGAAGCCCGCGCTGGTGGCGCGCGAACGCTCCTCTGCTTTGGAGAAGCTGGCTTCCTATCAGATGGAAAACGGGGCTTTCCCATGGTTCCCCGGCGGACGTGAAGACCTGTATATGACGCTTTACGCGCTGGAAGGCTTTGCGCAGGCGCGCGGATACGGCGTTCCGGTGCCTGAAGACATAGTGCGCAAGGCCATGGCCTATGTAAACGGGGAGCTTCCCCGGCGGCTGGGCGGCGATGAGGGACCGGTGTCGCTGATGCTGTACGCCTCTTATGTGATGACGGCGTTCCCGAAGGACTGGGAAGAGTCGCAGGCCGGGTTTGAAAATGCCAGGCAGTGGCTGGACTATGCCGCACGCCATATTGATGTCATGACTGCCTACGGCAAGGCGCATGCCGCGCTGGCCTGGGCCCGTCTTGGCGACAGGAAAAAGTCAGATGACTATCTGGCCCGCGCGCTGGACGGCGCGAAGACGGACCCGATATCCGGAGTATACTGGGCCCCTGAGAAAATAGCCTGGTTGTGGTACAACGACAGCGTGGAAAAGCACGCCTTCCTGCTGAGGGCTCTGGTTCAGTTGCGCCCGCAGGACCCTAAAATAGCGGGCATGGTGCAATGGCTGTTGTTCAACCGCAAAGGCAACGAATGGAAATCCACGCGCGCTTCGGCTGGGGCGATTTATTCCCTGCTGGAAGTGATGAAGGTGCGCGGCGCGCTGGATAAAGGCGATTCCTATTCAATAAACTGGGGCGCGGAAAAAATCGCCGCCGATGTCGGCGCTCAGGATTGGCTGGAAAAGCCGCTTCGCTGGTCGCGTTACGGCGCTGACGCTTCCGCAGCCTACGCGCAGGCCAAGGTTGCCAAAAACGGCCCGGGGCTTGCTTTTGCCACGCTTACCGGCATTTACTCCACCGAACAGCTGGCGCAGGATTCCCCCGCGGGCATGCTGAATGTCCGCAGGGAATATTTCCTGAGGGTTAAAAAGGGAGCGGACTACGCCCTTCAGCCGCTGAAGAGCGGGGACACGGTGTCGGTAGGAGACCAGGTGGAGGTGCACCTGACCGTGAATTGCCGCAGCCAGTTCGAATATGTCCAGCTTAAGGACCCGCGCGGCGCCGGTTTCGAGGCCGAGACGCTTAACAGCGGCTGGCAGTGGGACAACCTGTCGCGTTACGAAGAGCCGCGGGACAGTCTCAGCAACTTCTTCATGCCGTGGCTCCCCCACGGCGAGTATGTGCTGAATTACCGCATCAGGCCGACCACTCCCGGCACCTACAGGATTGGAGCGGCGGTGATACAGTCCATGTACGCGCCGGAGTTCGGCGCTCATTCCGGGGGTATGATGCTTAATGTAAAGTAATCTTCAGTTCGGACATGTAACCGCCCGGAAGCCGCGAACTCGCGTCCTCCGGGCGTTTTTTTGGCTAAGCCGCATCGTTACGGTAGGGCAACAGCAGTGTAAAGGTGCTGCCGCTGCCAAATTCGCTTTTCATCCATATCGAGCCCTTGTGCAGTTCCGCCAGTCTTTTAGAGATGATCAGCCCCAGGCCGGAGCCTTCGTAATTGCGCGTGTTGGAGGTTTCTACCTGGGTGAAGGGCTTGAACAGCTTGTCCATGTCTTCCGGCTTTATGCCTATGCCGCTGTCTGAAATATTGATGGACGCGTAAGAGGTTGTTTCCGGGTTCCTTGCATGAAGCGCCTCGGCTTTACGCGGATTTTCAAGCCGCAGTTCATCCATGGTCGCCAGGCGCAGGGAAAGCGAGACCGTACCTCCCGACGGCGTGAACTTTATAGCGTTGCTGAGCAGGTTGTATAGTATTTGCTTTATTTTAAGTTCGTCCACGGACATGCTCAGGTCCTGCTCGTAGCCCTGTGTGAATTTCAGCGTCACACCTGCCTTGACAGCCATTTCCCCTATAAAAGCCATCGCATAGCGTGCGGTTTCAGGCAGCGAGCTTTCCTTGAGGTTGAGTTCCATTTTTCCCGATTCGATTTTGGCCAGGTTCAGGATATCGTTTATCAGCGCCAACAGATGCGCGCTGCTGTGCTTCATATTCGCCAGGTATTCCTTCTGCTTTGAATTCAGCAGCCCCAGCATTTCATTGAGCAGCACGTCGGCGGAGCCAAGCATCACGTTCAGCGGCGTGCGCAGTTCGTGGCTCATATTGGCCAGGAACGCCGACTTGGCCTTGTTGGCCGCCTCGGCCTCAATGCGCAGTGCGTCGGCCCGGCGCGTCTGCTCCAGCAGTTCTGCTTCGGCCCGTTTTCGTTCGGTTATGTCTTCGGCAATGCCCAGATATCCTATCAATGCGCCGTCTATATCGCGCTGCGGAGTCACCGACAGCAGCACCGGGAAGCGCGTACCATCCTTGCGGATAAACAGCCACTCCCGCACTTCCAGGCCGTCCCGGCCGGACCGGGCCGCCAATGGGTCCGAGTTTGTGAGGTCGCCCAGCTCGGCTGCGCGCGCCGCGAGTTCTTTGGGCTCGTGCAGCATTTCGTAGGTGGCTTTGTCGACAACTTCATCGGCGCTGTATCCAAGCATCCGTTCGGCGCCGGTGTTGAAGACTTTGATAAGCCCTTTGGTGTCTGTCGCTATTACCGCAAAACCGGTGGCTGCGCGCAGCAGTGATTTGTAGTTGGCGTTTGCACCCAGCAGCTCTTCCTCGGCTTTCAGGCGTTGGGCCATTACCGAGCGTAGCGAGTTATTATAGGCGTCGAGTTTGGACATGAAATCGTTGAAGCCGGCGGTCAGCCGACCGAACTCGTCTTTAGACAGCTGTTTCAGCCGGAAGCTGAAACCGTTCAGGCCGACGTTCTGGAAAGCATCCAGCAGCCTGCCCATATGCGTCATGATATACGATGAAAACGTCCGCGAAAGTGCCAGTACTATGGCCAGCAGCATTATGACTATGCTCCAGAACATGTTACGCATCTGGCGCAGCGGTTCGTAGAATTCTTTTTCGTAGCTGGTGGAGACCACTATCCAGTCGTACTCGGGTATGCAGTTGTACACCGCCAATTTCTTGTGAAACCCGGTTTCGCCGGGGTTGCGCCATGAGTAGATTATCCGCCCGTCCTTTCTGTCGCACATTTCCTTTACAAATTCCTGGCCGTCTTCGGTTTTAGCGTTGTACTGGTTGCCCCTTACGGAAGGATGCATTATGACATCGCCCCTGGAGTTGATGATGTAGGAATAACCGGTTTTGCCCAGGCGCATCGAGAGAATGCTGTCCCGGAAGGTGGAGATGTCTATAAGGTCGCCGAATTCGCTGCGGTATGAAGAAGCCGAGATAATCCAGTCCCAGGGTTCAAAATATGTTATGTATACCGCTTTTTCGCGTGGGCTTTTCTCTCCCGGGTTTTGCCACTGGTATTCAATATATCCTTCTTTTCTCTCCGTCTGTTCGTGCGCCAGAGGGTGATAGGCCACGCTGGTGTGCAATATTGATGGCACCGGATGGACCTGTATCACGCTCTTGCTGTCCATGACGTACATGTAGCCTGTTTTACCCACATGCTGGCTGAGCAATATTTTAGCCGCCAGGTCTTTGGCCTGGGCTTGGGTCAGTTCGCCGCGGCGGTAACGTTCGTATATGCCGGCCACTATATCGCGGTTCTTTTCAGCCATGGCGCGCAGATAGTTGCGTATAGATACGTTCGCGGCCGTCCTGACCGTGTTGAGTATGCTTTGCGTGGCGTTTTGGAGGTTGCTTTCTATGTTCACCTCAATGCTCCGTCTGATAAGCGGATAGAAAATCAGGTAACTGGAAAGCAGGAACGTCAGCAGGGTAACTATATAGGCCAGCGCGAATTTTGAGCCCAGGCTGAGGTCCAGAAAGTATTGCTTTAGTGGATGAGGATTCGCATCGTCGTGAGCGGGACCTTCGGGTTTTTTGCCAAAGCCAAGTAGAGCCGCAGTTCTTATGGTGCAGCGTGCCGCAAGGTCGGCCGCGCTGCGGAAGAAGTTGTAATAAGCCTGCCGGTTCATAACCGCTCCTTGTCCTGCATGCTTACTTTAGCCCCGGCGAGGGCTTTTATAAATCGGACGCGGTCTATCTTTTGCCTAGGAGAGGCTCTGTATTTGTTGTAAGTTTTTTACTTACGCGGGGCTTGAAATGGTCTGGTCGGAGGGCCGGACTAGCGGTCTTCTATCGTTATGCCTATTGGGCAGTGGTCCGAGCCGGGAACGCTTTTCATTATGAAAGCGTCCTTAAGCAGGGATAGGTGTTTCTTGTCCATTAGGAAATAGTCTATACGCCAGCCTATGTCCCGGGCGCGCGCCCCGGTGCGCAGGTCCCACCAGGTGTAATTGCCGGGATTTTCATTGAAGAGGCGAAACGTGTCGGCAAAACCCCAGTCCAGCATTTTATCCAGCCAGGCGCGCTCTTCTGGCAGAAAACCGGATGTTTTAACGTTCTCCCTGGGATGCGCCAGGTCTATTTCGGTGTGGGCGGTATTGTAGTCTCCGCAGGCTATGATTGCTTTGCCCTTGCCGGCCAGTTTTTTTGCATGGTTCAGGAATTCGGCGTAAAATTCGAGCTTGTATTTCACACGTTCAGGCCCCATGCCGCCGTTCGGAAAATAGATGTTCAGGAAGAAAAAGGCGGGGTACTCAAGTGCCACAACCCTGCCCTCGGAATCGAATTTATCAATGCCGAAACCTGTGGCGGCGCTGAGGGGTTTTTCTGCGGCATATGCCGCCACGCCGCTGTAGCCTTTCCTTTCGGCGTGATGCCAGAAAGACAGGTAGCCCGCCGGCGAAGTCAGTTCCTGCGTAAGTTGCGGGGCCTGTATTTTGGTTTCCTGCACGCCCAGAATATACGGCTTCTCCTGCGCCAGCCATGAGAAGAGGCCTTTCTTTTCGGCAGCGCGTATGCCGTTTACGTTCCAGGAAAGAAGCGTGCGTTTCATCGCGCATTCCCGAGATAATATTTTTTCAGCGGTTTCAGGCCGTCGAGACGGTACACCAGCGGCGCGCCGGTCGGTATTTCCAGCCGCGCTATGTCCTGGTCGGAAATATGTTCCAGATGTTTTATGATGGCGCGCAGGCTGTTGCCGTGCGCCGCCACAAGCGTCGTTTTCCCGGCCAGCAGGTCTGGGGCGATGTCGCTTTCCCAGAAAGGCATTGCGCGCAGTTCCGTGTCTTTGAGCGATTCTCCGCGCGGAAGCAGTTCAGGCGCTATGCCCGCGTATTTTAAGTCGTTGCCGGGGTAGCGCGGGTCCGTCGTTTCCACAAGCGGGGGTCGCACGTCGTAAGAGCGCCGCCAGACCCGCACCTGCTCTTGGCCGTATTTTTCGGCTGTTTGTGCTTTGTTAAGGCCCTGCAACGCTCCGTAGTGCCTTTCGTTCAGGCGCCAGCTTTTTGCCGCCGTGGCCGCGAGGCCGCAGGTTTTAAGTGCTATCGCAAGCGTATCTTCCGCGCGGCGCAGGACCGACACGAAAGCAGCTTCCGGGCACAGCCCTGACTTTTTCAGCGCAAGACCCGCGTTGCGGGCTTCCTCTTCCCCCTGCGGGGAAAGGGGGACGTCCGTCCAGCCAGTAAAGCGGTTTTCAAGGTTCCAGGCGCTCTGTCCGTGCCTTAAAAGTATGAGGGTGTTCATGCTTTCAACTCCGGTATTCCAGCGCGTCCGCCAAGCCGCCGCGTTTTAAGTCCTGCCGCTTTTTGGGCGAAAGCGAGCGCCTGCTCAAATGTCCTGTCTTTCAGCGCGGCGGCAAGGAAAAAACCGTGAAATACATCGCCGCAACCCGTGGTATCTACGGCTTTATAGGCGCGCTGCTTCAGGAGCTTGACATTGTTTTCCCGTTCGCAGAAATAGAAAACGCCTTTTTCTCCGCAGGTGACTGCCGCATGGAAGCCGAAACGTCGACGCAGGTATTGCACTGCTTTTTTAGGGGGAAGCCCCAAATCCCGCGCAAAACGGTGCGAAGCTATGAAAAAGTCGGCGTTGGCGGCCAGCTTTTCCCAGCCGGGTTTGGCGGAGCCGCAGTCGTAGGACACCAGCAGTCCGCGCTTTTTGGCTTCGCCGGCCAGGGTAATTGAATCCGGCATCAGGTGCCCGTCGAAGTGCAGGCAGCGGGCGCGCATGACGCGCTCTTTTTCCCGCGCGGTCAGTTTCAAGCGACGGGCGGAAAGGCCCTGCGAATTCCAGATTATGGTGCGAGCGCCGTTTTTGCCGTTTACCAGTATCAGCGAAACAGGATTTTCCAGCCCCTTCTGTAACCGCAAAAGCGAGGTATCCACTCGGTAGGCGCGCAGTTGCTTAAGAACGAAAGGCGTCCAGGCGTCCTGCCCGATGACGCTTAACAGCGCCGCCTTGCCTCCTGCCTGCGAGAAAGCGCAGGCAGCGGTGGCCGAGGGGCCCCCGCCGTCCGTGAGCAGCTGGCAGGCGTGGATTTTCTCGTCTTCCTTAAGAGGGGAATGATAAAGGGCCAAGGCGTCTACGGTGTTTAGGCCTATGAAAATGCAATCGTGGCGCATCAGAAAGGCAGGATTTTTTTGAAGAGGATGCAGAGTTTATCCCAAAAGGACTGTTTTGGGTGTACGCTGCGCGGAGCTTGTTTGAAATGGTCGCGCAGGTCGGGGTTGATGGCTAGTATATTGAGCAAATCTGATTCAAATTTATCAAATATGGTGTCAGCCATGTCGCGGCGCTTGCGCGAAAGGAGGCCGGGCGAAAGCAAATCCGGGCTGGTGGCAAAGGCGTCGAAACCGCAGAAGAACTGTATGTAGGGGTTCTCAAAAAACTCCTGAACGGTCCTGTCGTAGCTGTAGCCTTCCAGGAATTTTACGGCCAGCAGGCCGCTGACAAGCCGCGCGTCTTTTGCGGGGCGGCCTACCGCGCTGTAGTGGGCGCGGTAACGGTCTTCAACTTCGTGCCATTGGACAAGCGCTGCAAGGCGCAGCCAGCGGTTCTGCTGGTTCAGCCTGCCGCCAAAGGGGCTCAGCTCTGAAAAAATGTCAGGGGTGGCTTCGTCTTTGCTTTTATACATGGCTGATGAAATTATAATACTGCACGGCGTCCGGCGCAATGGGCCGTGCGCCCATAGTCGAAAATAGTATAATCAGTGTCAGCCGGGGGGGGCCTTAAGGTTTGCAGGCTACGGCGGGGGAGAACTATAGTGGCCAAAATACTCATAGTAGAAGACAATTTCAACAACAGGCTCATACTGCACGACATACTGACCTTCTACAAGTACGAAGTGCTGGAGGCCGAAAACGGAGTTGCCGCCATAGCTATAGCCAAGCAGGAAAAGCCGGACCTGATTCTTATGGACCTGCAGATGCCCAGCATGGACGGCTTCGAGGCTTTGGCGGCCATACGCAAGGAAACTGAAATCGCCGTTGTGCCGATAATAGCCGTCACCGCTTCGGCCATGCCGGCCGACAGGGCCAAGGTGCTGGCCGCCGGTTTCGACGGCTACGTGACCAAGCCTTTCGAAGTGAAGGAAATAGTGGACGTGGTAAAGCAGCATCTCGGCGACAAATAAGCCCGGGGCCCGTCACCGGGCAGTGCCTGGAGGACAGTACAAAGCTTTATGTGCGGTATAGCCGGCATCATATCCCTGGATTCCGTTCTGGGGGAGAAGGACCTGGCCCAGGCCAGGGCGATGACAGATATACTGCGCCACCGCGGCCCTAACAGCAAGGGCTTTTTCAGCGACAGCCGCTGCGCCCTGGGCAACACCCGCCTTAGCATAATCGACCTTTCCTCCTCCGCCGACCTTCCCGCCGCCAGCGAGGACAGGCGGTTCATACTGGCCTATAACGGCGAAATAACCAATTACCGCGAACTGGCCTCGTACTTCCGGCTGGGCGACAAATACGGCCTGCGCAATTCCTCGGATACCGAAGTCCTGCTGAGGCTTTGCCAGGACATGGGCCTTGAGTGCCTGCGCCATTTGAGCGGAATGTTCGCCTTCTGTCTTTATGACTCGGCACGGAAGAAAGCGTGGCTGGTGCGCGATTTTTACGGCACCCGTCCGCTTTTTTACATGCAAAAAGGCGGACGGCTTTATTTTTCATCTGAAATAAAATCTTTCATGGGACTGGACTGCTTTTCAGCTGACAGGCTGGACTCTACGGCCATTTTCGATTATTTCGCGCTGGCTTATGTGCCGGGAGCGGCCACGCCTTTTCAGGATGTGCGCGAGCTGGAGGGCGGATGTCTGCTGGAAATCGACCTTGGCTCCGGCAAAGTGGAGCACAGGCAGTATTACAGCATTGATTATACTCAGGACCTTTCGCTGGACCCAGCCTCTGCGGCGGGGCTTCTGCGCGCAAGGCTGGAGGATGCCGTAAGCCGCAACCTCATTTCGGACGCGCCGCTGGGCATGATGCTGTCCGGCGGGGTGGACACCAGCTCGCTGCTGGTGCTGGCCCGGCATGTCGGGGCCAAAGACCTGCACACTTTTTCTGTCCGTATGCTGGAACCCAGCTACGACGAATACCGCTATCAGAAGATAATGACCGATTTCGTAAAACCGGCGCACCACCAGGTGGATATCGGCCCGCGCGAGATAGAAAAGTACCTGTACGAGCATCTGGCCTACATGGACGAGCCTTCCGGCGACGGGGCCTGCATACCCTTCTACGCGCTGGCGGCCGAGGCGAAGAAGCATGTGTCGGTGCTGATGTCGGGCGAGGGCGGCGACGAGGTGTTCAACGCCTACGAGACTTACCGCGCCTACAAGGCCAGGAAGCTCTACCGGCGCTTCGCGCCGGGCTTCGCGCGCGCCGCGGTGCGCTCTGCCGCAGCGTCACTGCCGTCGTCTTACAGCAAGCTCAGTTTCGATTTCGTGGCCAAGCGCTTCACGGAGGGGGCCGAGATGGACGTGCCGCGCTCGCACCTGTACTGGCGCCATGTGTTGCGCGACCATGAGCAGCGCGAGCTTATGCCGGACCAGCGCCTTGAACGCTCGACCGACGACCTTTTCGCCGAGATGTTCTACGGCCTGGACTGCGACGACGACCTGAACCGCGTTTCGCAGCTTGATTTCCGCTACTATCTGATAGGCGACCTGCTGCTCAAGAACGACCGCATGATAATGGCCCATTCGATAGAGGCCCGCTACCCGTATCTGGACAGGCGGCTGGTCGAGTTTTCCTGCCGCCTGCCTGTCAAATGGAAGCTCAAGGGATTTTCCGGGCGCTACATCCAGAAGCTGGCTGTGCAGGACCTGTTGCCGCCGGGAATTTTCCGCCGCAAGAACATGGGGCTTGAACTGCCGCATTCAATCTGGTTTCTCAACGAACTGAAGCCGCTGGCGGAGAGCTTCTTTTCAAAACAGCGCGTGGAGCGCACCGGTTTGCTGGACCATTCTTTTGTGCAAAGACTCTGGCGCGACCATCTCTACGGCAGGCGCGACTATGGGCGCGCCCTCTGGTGCATACTCGTCTTCATCGCCTGGCACGAGATGTTCGTGGAAAAGAAAAGCTACGCGTCCTACCTGCATTCCTGAACGTGGAAAACCTCGAGATAAAAATAAGGCTGGACAGCTTTTCGCGCGTGAAGGCGGCGCTTGCGCGCATGGGGGCGCGTTACTGCGGGATATTGAGGCAAAGGGACACTTATTTTTCCTGCCCGGAAGGCCGCCTGAAGCTCAGGGAGTTTCCCGGCAAGCCTGCGGAGCTGATTTTTTACCGCCGCGCCGAGAAGGGGGCCAGGCGGCTGAGCAGTTTTGACATCCTGCGCGTGTCCGAGCCGCGTCCCTTTCGGGTCTTTATGGGCAAATGCTTCCCGGTCCGGGCGGTGGTGGAGAAAAAGCGCTTGCTGTATTATTTCAAAAGCGCGCGCATACATCTGGACACTGTGAAGGGCCTGGGGAATTTCCTGGAAATAGAATCCGAAGTCAGGGCGGGACGAACTGCGGCGCGCAAGCTTTTGAACGAACTGATGCGCGAACTTGCAATAAGTTCAGGCGATTGTATCAGGAAGTCCTACAGCGACCTGTTGCCCCGTCGTCCTAAACCCTAGAAAGAAACTATTTTGTCCTTGAAGCGTGCCGCTTCCGGCCATGACAGCGCTTCCTGTAATTTCTCTTTCGGCGCCAGTATCTTCAGTGCTTTTTCAAGCGTCAGAACGCGGTCAATTTTCACTTCGGCTTCCAGCAGGTTTTCATCCCCGACGGTTTCCCAGAAAATTTCCCTGCTTGTCGCGGCAAGAAGTTTTTCGGCCAGCGTCCGCCGCTGTTTGTCTTCCCTGTGCCGCAGTTCGTCTATAAGCGCCAAAGCCAGATATTCAACCGCGTCCTCTTTAGAGATGACGGAGAATGAGAACGCCAGCCTGTCCGCGTCCGACACAGGCTTTGACTGGTCGGGCCAGGTTTTTGTTTTCCACAGGGTATAGGCCCAGGTGCTGTTGCGCGTGAACCAAGAGGAATCGGAGAGCGCGTCATAGCCGAAAATCACGGCGAATTCGCCATGCCTGGGTTCGCCCAGGGCGCGTCCGGCGCTGAGATAAATGCAGTTGCGGCCTGAGAACAGCGGCTCTTCCAGCACCGGTTCAAGTTTCGAGGGGATTTTGTCGCCGCGCCGCCGCGATTCCCACAGCGCGCGCACTTCGCCGTTGCCCAGAGACTGGCGCAGGCGCGACGCATTCAGCCTGAACGCAAGGAAAGGCGGATTTTCCTTTATATATGCGGAAAGGCGCTGTTCCTCAGCGGACAAAGGGCCCAAAGTTTGTTTGAATTAGCGCATATTGGCGGACGAAGCCGCCTGCAGGATGTCCGGCAGCCCCGCAGGACTGAACGTGGAGGCCGAGACCGCCAACAGTGCCTGCCTGCGGGCTTCCAGCACGGGACCGCCGCAGTGGTCCCAGGCCGCGTCCTGTCCGACGGAGGGTGCGGCCACGAGCAACAGTAAAAGCGACAATTTTCTCATCACTGTAATTCTAGCAAAGCATTGACCAAAAGGGCTTTTGCGTTTGCGGTTTATTTGCATATAATATATGCGGTCGCTGTACGAAAACACAACTGCAACGCCTACGATTCTAAACCTGTTTGGGGATAAACGGGAGTGCTATGCTTGTCATCAAAATATTCGGAAAAAAGAGCTGTTCCGCCTGCACGGCGGTGAAGGAAAAGTTCAATTTCTTCCTTGATAAATGGGGCAACAAGGACCAGGTTTCCATGGAGTATCACGACCTGGATACGCTGGACGGCCTGGCCGAGGGCGCATACTGCCAGGCGCTTGAATTTCCCACCACAATACTGGAGCGCGACGGGTCGGAACTGGCCCGCTGGGTGAAGAAGGTGCCAACCAGCGCGGAGTTCCGGCAGTTCTTCGGGCAGAAGGCTGAAGTTAAGGCCTGAAGCCGCGCTTCAAATGAAGTTAAAGGGCTTCCTGGAAAATTCCCTGCTGGACTGGGACGGCAAAATCAGCGCCGTGCTGTTCCTGTCCGGCTGCAATTACGCCTGCCCGTTCTGCCATAATCCGGAACTGGCCGGCGACAGCCCGGCTTTGCCCGAATTGCCCCTGGCCGGGGTTTTGGAACGGGCTGGCAAAATCAGGAACTGGCTCGACGGGGTGGTTGTCACCGGCGGCGAGCCGTGCATCTGCCCGGAACTGGAGGGTCTGCTTTCGGACTTGCGCAGGCGCGGCTTCCGTGTGAAGCTGGACACCAACGGCTCCAACCCGGAAATGCTGGCGAGAGTGCTTGAAAAAGGGCTGGTGGATTACGTGGCCATGGACGTGAAGGCGCCGTTTGAGCCCGGCAAGTACGCCAGGCTGTCAGGAGTGCCCGCCGACCCGGAGGAGCCGCGCGCCAGCGCAGCCTTGCTTGAAAAAAGCGGCGTGGAACATGAATTCCGCACCACCGTGGTGCCGGGCTGGCTGCCGGAAGAAGATTTGACGGCCATAGCCGCCGCGCTGGGACCGAAAGCCAGGTACTACCTTCAGCGCTTCAGGAACGAAAAGACGCTTGATCCGGAGCTTTCGTCGATAACGCCGGGAAAGGAAGAAGATTTGCAGCATGCCGCTAGCGCCTGCGGCAGGTATGTGGCGCATTGCGGGGTCAGGTAACAGAAAGGGAGATAAGTCATGAACCAAACGGAAATAGCAGCGGGGTTAAGGGTCAAGAAAAGCGACGGACGGGTTGAAGCTCTGGACAAGAACAAGATTACTGAGGGGATTTTCAGGTCGGCCAAGGATGCCGGCGGCAAGAACCGCCGAATTTCTGAAGTGCTGGCCGATGAGGTTTACGCAAAGCTGGCGGCCTCCGGGCAGGATCAGATTCTCACTTCGGAGCAGATAGGCGATACGGTGGAAAAGGTGCTGATAGAGGAAGGGCACGCCGCCACCGCCAAGGCTTTCATACTGTACCGCGAACGCCGGGCACATCTGCGCAAAGTGCTGAAAGTTCGCCGCAGCGTCAGCGGAAAGAACAATTCCACGGATATGGCCCTGATGGTGGCCGCTGAAGGAAACGAAGAGCTTCTTCCTTGGGACAAGGCCGCCATAGCGCAGGCTTTGGTGAAGGAAGCCAAGATAGACCGCAAAAGCGCCGACAAGATAGCGGGCATGGTGGAGCGCCGCATAGCCGACAGCGGCATGCAGCAGGTCACCACTTCCTTCGTGCGCGAACTGGTGGACAACGAGCTTTTCAACGCCGGGATAAAGAACGGGCACCTGAAGCGACAGCGCAGCATGGGCATGCCGCTTTACGATATCGAAAACCTGTTTTTCAACAAATCCAGCGAGAATTCCAACATAGCCGCCAATAACCCCGAGGCCATAAACCTCACCATAGCCGAGAATACGCTCAAGCAGTACGCGCTTGAGAAAATCTTCTCCGAGGAGGTTTCCACGGCGCACCTGGAAGGTGCGATACACCTGCACGACCTGGGTTACCCCACCCGCGTTTACTGCGGTTCACATTCGCTGGAGTACATAAAGAAATACGGCCTCAGGCTGGAGAACCTGAACATCCAGTCCCAGCCCGCCAAGCATGCCAGGACGCTGACAGGCCACCTCAACACCTTCCTGGCCAGCATGCAGGCCTATTACGCGGGAGCGCTGGGCGTCGCCTTCACTAACGTGTTCTACGCCCCGTATCTCGTGGGAATGGGCGAGGACGAGCTGAAGCAGGAGGCGCAGAACCTGATTTTCTCCTGCGCCCAGAACGCTTTCAGCCGCGGCGCGCAGACCCTGTTCATAGACTTCAACGTGCATCTGGGCGTGCCAGCCTATCTTAAAAGCATCCCGGCCATAGGCCCAGGCGGCAAGTACACCGGCAAGACCTACGGCGAATACGCCAAGGAAGTGCGCGCTTTCGCGAAGGCCATGATGGATGTGTGGCGCGCGGGAGACGCCTACGGGCATGTCTTTGAATTCCCTAAGATGGACCTGCACATAAATCAGGAAGCTTTCGACGACCCGGAGCAGTTCGAACTGCTGAAATACGCCTGCAAAATGGCCAGCGAAAACGGTTCCCCGTATTTCGTGTTCGACCGCGACGAAGTGACGCTTTCACAGTGCTGCCGCCTGAAAACGGCGCTGAACCTCAATGACGAATACGACTCCCACATGGTCAAGCATCCCGAAAGCTTGCGCTTCTGCGGCTTCCAGAACGTCACGATAAACCTCCCGCAGGCCGCCTACAGGGCCGGGAAGGGAAACCTCGAGGGGCTGCTCAATCATATAACCCAGGCCATGGACCTGGCGGTGAAGGCCCACGCGCAGAAGCGCGTGTTCATAAAGAAGCTGATGTCGGGGCGCGGCTACCCGCTGTGGCAGCTGGGCAAGGAAGGCCCGGACGGGCGTCCTTACGTCAACCTGGACAAGTCCAGCTACATCATAGGGATGAACGGGCTCAACGAATGCCTGCAATACCTCACCGGCAAGCAGCTTCACGAGGACGAGGCCGTCTACAAAATGGGGCTTAAGGTTATAGCCCACATGTACCTCAAAATCAAGGATTTTGAGAAGACGCACGGCCTGAAATTCGTGCTGGAGGAATCTCCCGCCGAGTCCGCCGCGCGCCGTTTCGCGAAAATCGACCTGCGGCGTTTCCCGGAACAGGCCAGGGGCGTGGTGAAGGGCGACATAAAGCGCGACGAATATTACTACACCAACAGCATACACCTCAGCGCCGGTGCAAACGTGAGCATGATAGAGCGCATGATAAAGCAGAGCCGCTTCCACGGCCTCATAGAGGCCGGGGCCATAAACCATGCCTTTATCGGAGAGCATAAGCCCTCGCCGGAGGCCATACTGAAGCTGGTGGAGAAATCGTGGAAGAACACTCCTGCGGCACAGCTTACAATATCGCCCGAGTTCACCGTCTGCAACGACTGCCAGAAGATGTCGCGCGGGCTTGCCGCGCAGTGCGGTCACTGCGGTTCCAAAAACGTCTACGGCATCACCCGCATAGTGGGTTATTACAGCCGCATAGACAACTGGAACCTCTCCAAAATAGGGGAACTGCACGACAGGCACGGCCAGAGCGCTAATTACGCGTCCATCAACTGGGCCAAGCCGGAACCGGCGGGCGTGAAATGAAGGTAAGGATAAAGAAGCTCCGTCCGGAAGCGGTCATTCCAAACTACGCCCATCCCGGCGACGCCGGGATGGACGTATGCAACAGCGGCCCCGACGCGCTTATCCCGCCGCAGGGCCGTGCGCTCATACCTACGGGCCTGAGCGTAGAGATACCGCAGGGCTACGAGATACAGGTGCGCCCCAGAAGCGGCCTGGCGATAAAAAAAGGCCTTACCGTGCTGAACGCCCCCGGCACCATAGACTGCGGCTACCGCGGAGAAATCGGCGTCATACTTTTCAACTCGGATCCGCGCGAGGCCGCGCTTGTGAAACACGGCGAACGCGCGGCGCAATTGGTGCTCAGCAAAGTTGAATTGGTAGAATGGGAAGAGAGCGGCGGGCTGGAAGCGTCCTCTAGAGCGGCGGGGGGGTTCGGTTCCACCGGTTCGCATTAAACT
>JAAYTX010000152.1 GCA_012523635.1 Elusimicrobiota bacterium | reverse complement strand
GCTGTCATCACTGCGCGGCTATCTCGACCGCGAAAGCAAAAAATGTTCGTTATCCAGTCCGGGCGCCTGCCTGAAAAAACTGCTGCGTAAAACCAATGAGAACAAATAGCGTCACCCGGGCACTTGCAGGCGGAATACTGCCGCCGCTTACGGCCGGCTGCGCAGCGATAACTCTGTTTTATAGGGAACTGCCTTCAACACTGCCGGAAAGCATTTCCGCGCTTCCGCAGGGCCTGTTCTGGCTGTACGGACTAAGGGATATGCACGACTATCCCCTGCAGCTTTCAATGCCGCTGGCGCCGATATTTAACAGCCTGCTCTGCGTGCTTGCTCCGGCGCGGGAAGCGCTCAGCTGGCCTGTGTTCTATATTATGGCGTCGCTTGCGACGCTGGCAGTGGCCCTGGAGCTTTCAGGAAGCTTCCTGTCTGCTGCCGTTGCCGCAGCAGCCTGCGGCTTCGCGCTTGGAGCCATGGAGGGGGGAAGGCTTTTCACCTCGGAACTCCTGCTGCTGGCTTTGTCCTGTTCGCTTACTGCATTTGCGCTTATGCGCAGGGCTCAGGCAGAGCGCACAATATGGGAAGAAACGTCCGCCGGCCTGGCCATAGGCCTGAGCCTCCTAATAAAAAGCCCGCTGTTCCTGCTGCCGCCTGCCCTTGCCGCATGGGATATTCTCTCAGGAAAGCTGCGCCGGGGCGAGACTTCGTGGAAAAACCTTGCTGCGCTTTTTGCCGCCGCTTACCTTCCGCTGCTGCCGTGGATACTGACCAACTACAGGCTGACAGACGCCATAACTGTCTTTGAATCGGGCAGGGCCGACCAGAACATCATTTCTGGAGCCCTGGGCATAGCCTGCGCCATGGAAGGCGCCAGAGCGCTGGCTCCTCTTGACAGCGGAAAAAGCGCGCTCCTGTGGGGCATCAGCACCATTGTCGCCAATCCGCTTAATTATCTGTCCGGCCTGCTCCGCAGGATCTGGATGCTTGTGGAATGGTATCCGGTAGCCGTTACAGTATTGGCTGCGTCCGGGCTTCGGCTGCGGCGCAATCCGCGAATGCAGGCGCTTCTCTTCTTCATCGGATACTACGCCGCAATGCACTGCCTGCTATCCATTCAGGAACGCTATTTTGCACCATTATGGCCCGTTGTGCTGTCTGGTGCGGCAGCCATTCTGACGCCGCGGAACGGGCAACTTTTTTCAGACAAAGCCCGCCGTTTCGCAAAATGTATTTTTACAGGGCTCTTTGTCCTGCTGGCGGCGCTATATCTCTTTACTTCCGGTCTTTTGCTCTCTTACCCGGCCCGGGCCGCCGCCAACGGCTACATCATAACCAAACCCGGAGGCGCGGCGCCGGAAGCGCTGGCGTTAATGTCCGCGCAGGCCCTTTCAGACGGCCGGATTACCCGGGCCGAGGATTATGCCCGCCGCGCTTTCCTTCGCAAGCCGCAGCTGGGAACGCAGCTGGCCTACCTTTACTGCCTGTCCAACAAAGGTTTGGATATAAGGCCTCCGCTCAGGAACATGTATTTTAAGAGGCTGACCCCGCAGGATACCAAAGAGCAAAGCTATTTGCTGCTTGCAGACGCGATATTGCGCAACAGGAAAACCGAGATAAAAACGGCATTGCGCGAGGCCTATCTCAACTGGCGCTATGCAGATTCCTCTTTCCGGCGGGTCATGAGCCTGCGGGAATCCGAAATACAGAAACAACTGAAGGCGAAGAATTCCGATTTCGCTGAAGTGGAACTGCAAAAACTGATGATGAGATTCCCTATTCAACGCCGCAGAATTCTGCTGCACGGGATGGAACGGGCCGGAGTATCCTTCCCGATTGTCACACCCATTTTACAGGCTGCAATGTTCCACGAGGCGGCAAAGCTGAAGGCGCCAGACCCGAAACTTATTATGGACGCTAAAATAGCATTTTACCGCTCCATGCACCCGAAAACCGCGGCAGAGTTCGCGGCATGGCGCCGTCAGTGCGAAACCAATGGCCTTGACGGAAACAGCCTCCGACAGCTCGCGTCTTATTTCAGACAGATGCCGCAGGTTAAATCCCGTTTCACTGAACTGGAACGACTGCACGAAACGCACCGGTACAAAGAGCTTGTAGCGCCCGCAGAACGTTATGTGGCCGATTATCCTTTCGATCATGTGGCCACGCTGTTCCTTGCGGTGGCCCTGCTGAACACCCACGACTATCAGCGCGCCGGACTGATGCTGGACAGGGCCGCACAGCTGCCGCTGGAAGCCCATGAGATAAAGTGGCTTCAGGCCCTGCGCGCAAACCTGAAAAAAGAACTCTCCGGCCGCCGCTGACGCACTCATAAACCGCAATTTCAAAGAATGCTATAATTCCGATATAAACTCTTAGTCGGGAGAATGCTTTTATGCATTTCGGTTTTAAGGAACTTTTAACAGCCGGCGGCCCCATACTTTTCGCTCTGGCCGCGCTTTCAGTCTACTCAATAGCCGTGATTCTGGAACGCTGGTCCTATTTCAGGAAAACCACGGCCGAAGCCGACGCCATAGTGAAAAAGGTAATGCCGCTGGTGCGCGCCGGAGACCCGGACAAGGCCGCCCTGGCCTGCAAGAACAGCTCAAACCCGGCAGCCAAGATACTTGAGGCCGCGCTTCAGGCGGGGGGAAGCAGAGGCGAACGCACGGAGTTCGCCGCCAGCGCCGTGGAATACAACACCTCGCTTTTCAGGCGGCGGCTGACGGTGCTTGCCACCATAG
>JAAYTX010000151.1 GCA_012523635.1 Elusimicrobiota bacterium | reverse complement strand
CCGGATTACGACATGGGCGGCTAGCCGCGGAGGCGCATTGCATATGAGAAGAGCACTTGGACGAGGTTTGGATTCCCTTATAAGGAAAACCGGTGATGCCCCTGCGGCGGCAGACAATGTGGCCAGCCTGCCTATAGGCAGAATAACCCCCAACCGCTATCAGCCCCGCAAGGTTTTCAGCGACGAATCTTTGCAGGAGCTTGCGTCATCGATCAAAAGCCACGGGCTGAACCAGCCTATAGTGGTGGCGCGCCGCGAATCCGGCGAGTACGAGCTGATTTCGGGCGAGCGACGCTGGCGGGCCTGCCAGCTTGCCGGGCTTGAGCGCGTGGACGCCATTGTCCGCGACGGCGTGAGCAACGAGCAGATGCTGGCTCTGTCTCTGATAGAAAACATACAGCGCGAGGATTTGAACGCCATAGATGTGGCGCAGGCCTACAAACAGCTTGTGGATGCTTTCGGCGTGGCTCAATCGGAAATTGCGCAATATTGTGGCAAATCTCGCGCCACTGTATCAAATTCACTAAGGCTTTTGGATCTCCCCCCCCAGATACAGAAGGCGGTCCAGTCGGCGGCAATCAGCGAGGGCCATGCCCGCGCGCTGCTTACGGTTCCGGACAGGAATGAGCGCCTGCGCCTGTTCCACGCCGCTCTGGACAAAAAGATGTCCGTGCGCGACCTGGAATTGGCCGCCCGCAGCACGGCTTGCGTCGGGACGAAGCCCGGCGGGAAGCGTTCGGCGGCGGTGAAATCGCCGGAGATGTCCGAGCTGGAAAACAATCTTCAGCAGTCGCTTGCCACAAAGGTGCGCATAAACCCCGGCCGTAAGGCCGGCACCGGCACGCTGGTGCTGCATTACCATACGCTGGAGGATTTGGAGCGCCTTAGCGGGCGTCTTCTGTGATATGAAATTCTTTAGCTTGCTTTCTTTCGCACTGCTGTTTCCGTCTTGCGCCGCCGCACAGTCAAAATTGCAGGCCATGGCCGTCTTTGAGTCGACGGCGGCCACCCCGTCGCCGGAATACGTGTCCATGCTAAAAGACCTCAACCGCTACGATATGTACGCCAATGGAGGCTGGGACGGCAACTGGTATGTGGGCTACAATAGCTGCTGGATAGTGCGAGTGCCGCCCGCGCCCGAAGGCGCATATGTCAAAGCCTATATCGGGGCCAAGCTGGGCCGGGCCAAAACCGTGCCCCTGCCCGATAAACCCTGGGAACGCGCCGCGATAGCCGGGAAAATAATGATGGGTATCTCCCCCACCCCGGCCTTTACGTCGCAGCAGAGTTTTCTGTTGGTGGAGAACCAGGATATTCCCCGCGAAGCCGGGCCAAAGGAAACGTTGAAGGAAGTGGGTTCGGCACAGTGGTTTTGGGCGGAAATTCCGCTTTCCGCGGTGTCAAACTCGCAACCGAATTATCTGGCCTTGTGGGCCATTTCCGAGCAAATGACGGGGGCGGAAACCTCTCCCATCGTCGCCGGGGCCGAGGCCAAATATCTGCCTGGGCCTTCGGCGTGGGTGAACAGGTCCATGCTCGGCACCCCTCCCCGCGATGCGGATACGGCGCTGGAAACGCCTATAAATGGGCTTTTGCCGGCTCTTGCCCTGAAGCTTATACCCGCGGCATCGCTTCCCGTTAAAGTGGAAAACCTCAATATGGCGGTGGGGGAAAATGGCGCTTTTGTGTCGTTTAATGCCCTGGGCCAGGATGTGAGGGCCGCCTGGGTGGAGATTTCCTTCGATCGCTTTGACTGGCAAAGGGTTTCGCCTTTCCTGTATCATCCGCCGTTCACTTTTACACTGCCTAAGGATGTCATACCGGAAAATGACAGGTATTTCATTCGCGGCGTGGCTGTGGACATGCTGGAAACTCACGGTTATTCCAAGGAAATGGTCGTAAAAACCCGCAAAAATCAACATTAAGCCTTTCATGGTTTTTTCGAGCGTGTGTTGAGTTTTTTGTTTTGTGGTAAATGCGGCGATTGTGTGGTTCGTTTCCCGGAAGCTCCAAAATCAGAATTTGTTTTTCAAACGGCCCGGTTTTTGTGGACATTATGTCCACAAAACTATTACCACGTCACAAACCACGCCCTTAACTGCTATAACCGTTGTTACATGTTTCATTTTACAGGCCTAGGTATGGAATAGGCCCTAAGACCCATGTTAAATTCCCTTTTCAAACATAAAATCTAAACACGGAGCTTAGGCAAAAGGAGCCTGAAAATATGAAACCCGTAAAGATAATTTTTTACGCCATGCTGGTAGCGCTTGTGCCTTTCGGGCCGCTGGCCCTGTGGGCGCGGGATTTCGTGCTGCCCCAGTCGCATGTAGACGTGGCGCAGCCGCAGATGTCGTACAAAACGGTTCCGACAAACGACGCCGAAGAACTCTTCATGCGCCTGCATAACGAGGTTTCTAAAAACGGCTCTTTCCTGCCCAAGTCATATGACCAGGCCAGGTTCTATCTGTACTCCAAAGTGGACGTGGAGCAGGAGGGGGAGGCCAGCGGCGTGCGCGACATGTATTCAGGCGTGCTGATGGAGGGAACCAGCGGTTCAGACGGCTGCCATGTGGAATGCAAGGACGCCAATGGCGACGGCATAATCAACTATCAGGACTTGACGGATGAAGACAGGGAGATCTGCGAGACTGGCGAGGTTGTAGGCAACAAGCCCCCGGCCAAATGCAAAGCCGGCGTGCAGGACCTCGGCGGCGACGGGGCCGCCGGCGACTTCATCAACATCGAGCATCTGTGGCCCAAGCAGGCGTTCGGACAGCAGGAGGCCCTTATCGGCGACCTGCATAACCTCCGACCAAGCTTTTCAAAACCCAACGCGCAGCGCGGCAGCAGTCCCTACGCCCCCAACGGCGCCAAGATGTGGGATAAAATGCACGGGGACGTGGCGCGCGCGCTGTTTTACTTCGCGCTGACCTACTATGACCGCGTGCCCAAGGGCGCGGCCGATGCGTATTTTACGGCCTCCGTACCCACGCTGATGAAATGGAATCGCGAAGACCCGCCGGACGAATACGAGAAGAAACGTACCGAGCTGGCCGCCCAATTCCAGGGAAACACCAATCCCTTTGTGGCCGACCCTGGACTCGTGGACCGCATAGGCCAGAGCGTCTGGCAGAGCCTGTTCCGCCACTGACGGATAAAGCAACTCTGAAAAAGGCCCCGCACAACTGCGGGGCCTTTTCTTTTTAGCAACAATTGTCAGGCTTAAGGCTTTTGGTTTGTTTCTTTGGCAAGTATGGCATCTGCGTATGCTTCGGCCATGAAACGGTAGCCGTCGGAGTTGCAGTGGTCTTTGTCGAAGGCCAGGTATTTATCAGGATTATCGAAATGCTGGCTGAATTTTGGCACGAAATCAATGTATTCGGCATTAAGCTGCCTGGCTGCGGATTCCACGCCCGGCACGTATTTATAGGGATAAGAAGACATTATCAGTACAGCTCCGTTGCGGCGTGCCAAGGCCCCGGCTTCCGTCAAATCCCGCGTGATTATATTTTCAATCATTGAGGCTTCGCTTTGGCCTGATATTTGGCCTATATGTTGTTGCAGGTTTTTGTATCGGCCATAGGCCTGGTTGCTGCGGATGCGCGGCGACAGCTTTTCAAATTGGGCTATACGCGGCGCAAGCTCGCTGTAGGAAAACGGCGCGTTGGTGAAAATATGTTCCGAACAGGGGGCCAGCTCAAGGGCTTTGCCAAAAGCCTCAAAACTTTTGTCCGCTTCATGGTTCAACCAGTAGAACCATGACAATTCCAGGTACTGCGGGGCAAAGTCCGGCGCTTTTGAGCGCAGCAGTGCGGCGTATTTCAGAAAATTGCTGTTGTCTCCGGCGGCGCGGTACAACCCCATGATGTTGAGATAGCCGAAGAGATATTCCGGGCGCAGTCTGATTGCTTCTTCAAATCCTGCCACGGACTTCTTGTGGTCGACTATGTTGTACATATAGCCGTGCGCCAGCGCCAGCTTGAAAAAAGCGGTTTTATTAATGTTCTGCCAGGCTGTACGCACCGCAATATCTTCGCCTGCCGGAGGGGGGGAGACCAACAGTTGTCTCAACTTTTTTTCCGCTGTCTCGGCCGATTTCAAGTCATGCCTGCTCAGGGCCGCATCAATTTCAAGAAACCCCGCCCCGATCATTAGGACGTGCAGCCGCAGGGTGCGCGAGTTCGGGGCCGCTTCTACAGCCATGGCCTCCAATGATGTAGTGTTCTTGTCGAGCCAGAGGCGTTCGTCCGGATAATGGTCAGGGCAGGATTCCTGTTGCGGCTGGTCAAGTATTCCGGTTCTTTTCATCGAACGGAATATGCGCCAGAAGCGCATAAGGCGCAGCCCGTCGAATATGCCCGCGTTTCTAACATCCAGAACCCCCTGCGTCCATTTGTTGCTGACGCCGGAGAGGAGTATGAGGTAATCCGGCTTATGTTGTTGAAGCTGGGCGGGCAGTTTTGCAAGCATTTGGGATGTCCCAGTGCCCGGTTCGCCCGCGTTTATAACGCGGAATTTCAGCGCCGGCTGGCGCGTATTCAATATGTCCTCAAGCTGCTGGGGGAAAGGGGTGCCGCCGACACCGTATACGAAGGAGTCGCCTGCGCAAAGCACTGTCCTGCCTTTGGATGCGGTTTCCGCGGCGCGCGGGCGTTCGGCCAGATGTCCGTAGACGCGCAAGGCCAGTTCAAGCCCCGCTGCGGACAGCAGCAGGCCGGCCGCCAGGCCGCCAAGAATCAGCAGGAATTTTTTAAATGAGAGTGGGCCCATGCCATTCTTCCGCGCGCCCGCGCATTCCGGGCGCGAACATGCCGATGCACCGCCTAGAGGAAGCGCTCAAATCTGTCTTTTTTAACTTTGCAGACGGGGCAGATTTCCGGCGGATTATCGCGTGCCGCAAGATAGCCGCACACTTTGCAGCGCCATACCGGGTATGGCAGCTTGCCGGGCACAAACGGCGCGGGCGCGGCTTTCTGCCCGCGTTTGTCCGGCGCTGGCCTGCGTTCCGGGATAGTGGTCAGTTTTCTCTTGCCGGAGGCCACATCCGGCGAGACGTAAAGCGCGCAGTAGCAGGTACCGAATTCGTTGAGGTCCGGGTCCCTGTAATCGCAGGGGCAAATCATGTCCAGGTCTTTTTCCTTCACGCCGTCGGCCAGGCGGCAGGGGCAGGCCCAGTAGCCGTAGCGTTTCTCGTTTATCAGCAGGCCGCGCACCAGGTCCTTGGTGAATTCGGTGTCCGGGTTAAGCAGGTAGCCGCCCGCCTTCGCTTCCGCGTCCAGGCGCGCGAACAGTTTGTCCACTTCCTCCCGGCTTATATCCTGCTGTCCGCCGCTCATTGCTTTAAAAGCTCAGTGACCGCTTCTTCGTCGTAGCCCACGACACATTTGTCGCCCACTATCAGCGTGGGGTAGGAGCAGGAGGGGTTGTGTTTTTTGATTTCGGCCAGCGCAGCCTCGCGTTCCTTGCCCTCAAGCAGGTCGACGTACTTGTGTTCGTAATCCACGCCCATTCCGTCCAGAAAGGTCTTCATCTTCTTGCACCAGATGCAGGTGCTAAGCGCGTACAGCATTGGTTTGCTTGCCATCGTGCCCCCTTAATTCCCTTT
>JAAYTX010000150.1 GCA_012523635.1 Elusimicrobiota bacterium | reverse complement strand
GGCGAAAACGCATAGACGGAGGGGAAGGCTCCGGCGGCATTCCTTGCCGGGTACGGATAGATGACGGACAGCCCGGCGGGCCAGAAAAATTTACCGGCATAAAAAAGCAGGCTGTAAGAAAGCAGTTGAAGCTTGTCCAGCGGGCCGAAACTGTCGCCGTCAAACAGGACGCCGGACTGCTTTACGCTGAACACCGCAAACCCGGCGAACACTAAGGCAAGAAACAGAAAAGGCAGTTTGTCCAGCCAGAACGCCCGGTCCCGGCTCCTGTTTTCATACCAGTCCACCAGAAACAGCAGTATTGGCAGGGCCACGCCAAAGGGCTTGGCCAACAGCGAAAGCAGATACGCGCCGACGGCGCACCAGTAAGCCGGGCGGCAAGCATCGCGCCGGTAACGCAGATAAAGCAGCAATGACAGCAGGAAAAAAAACGCGTACAGCATGTCCTTGCGTTCCGACACCCAGGCCACCGACTCCACATGCATAGGATGCACCCCGAACACTAGCGCGACTGCAAAAGCCGCCCAGGTCCCGAATGCAAGGCGCTCCACCAGCAGGAAAACCAGAGCGCAGGAAGCCAGATGGAACAGCAGGTTCACGCCATGGTACACAAACGGGTTGAAGCCGAAAAAATGATATTCCAGCGCGAATGAAACAAACACCAGCGGCTTGTACAGGCCGCTGTGCAAAGAGGTGAAGATGGCGGCGAGGCCGCCCGGAGTGAAATTCCGCACCTGCGGGTTGTCCAGCAGATAATTGCCGTCGTCCCAGTTGGTGAAGCCGTTGAAAAGGCAGGGGTACAGCGCAAGAAGCGTCAGCGCCAGCGCGGCGGCCAGCGCAGTTTTTCTGTTCCAGCGCAAAGGTATATAATTGGAAAACATTGGCTTAGGGGATTTTACCTTTTTAACCCGCATCCACCGTGAGAATAATTTTATACTCGCCGCTGAAAAACAAGCTTAGCGTAAACGCTCTGGCCGGAGCGCTAGAAGCCGACCCGAAGTCGCGCAGCGTGCCCATTGCGTTCTCGTCCAAACCGGAAGAACTGGAACGGGAAGTGAAAAAAGCCGCCAAACACAAGACCGTGCTGGGATTTTCGTTTTTCTCCTCGCAGGCCGAGGAAACCGTGCGGCTTGCTGCAAAAGCGCGCAAAGCGCACCCCGCGCTGACGCTTGTGGCGGGCGGGGCGCACCCCTCAGGCGCGCCGGAAGCCGTGTTGCGCATGGGTTTCGACGCCGTATGCATCGGCGAAGGCGAGAAGACGTTCACCGAACTGCTGGGAAAACTGCTTGCGGGGGCCGACTGGCGCGGCCTTCCGGGCCTTGCAGTGCTTGAAAACGGAAAATTCAAACGCAACAAACGCCGCCCGCCGGTAAATCTGGATGATTACCCCCCCTTTTCGCAACTGCACGGGCGCTACGGCATCATAGAAATCACGCGCGGCTGCCCGAACGCCTGCAAGTTCTGCCAGACCTCGCACATACACGGGCTGAAACACCGCCACCGCAGTATTGAAACCATTCTTGGCTACGCCGCGCTGATGCACGAAAAGGGGATGAGCGATTTCCGCGCCGTAACCCCGGACGCGTTTTCCTACGGCTCGAACGGCGGGAAAATAAATTATGACGCGCTGGAGGCGCTGTTGTCTGGCCTGCACAAGATACTGAAGCCCAGGGGCAAGATATTCTTCGGCTCCTTCCCTTCGGAAGTCAGGCCCGAGCACGTAACAGAAAAGGCCGTGGCGCTGGTCACCCGCTACGCCGACAACGACAACCTGGTTATAGGAGCGCAAAGCGCCAGCCCGCGCATGCTGAAGCTGTGCGGGCGCGGCCATTCGGCCCGGGACATTTTCCGCGCGGCGGAAATAACACTGAAGGCGGGACTGCGGCCCAACATGGACTTTATTTTCCGCCTGCCGGGAGAGACGGAAGCCGACGCGCGACTTAGCCTGGAGGCCATGCGCAAGCTTTCTGCAATGGGCGCGCGGATACACGCGCACACTTTCATGCCCCTGCCGGGCACGGCGTTCGCCGGCAAGAACCCCGCCCCGCCCTACCCGTGGTTTGACGAGGAAATAAACCGCATGAACGCTCGCGGGGCGGTGTTCGGAGACTGGCGCGAACAGGCGAAAACCGCCGCCTCCCGCTGACACGGGCGACAGACAAGCCGTCGGCGGCGTGCTATAATTGTTAATACAGGTGACAGATACCATGGAAGAACAGCAGAACGCGCCTCAGGCGGAACAAGACTCCGCGCCAGCCCCCGCGCAGCCCCCGCAACAGCAGGAGCCGCGCAGCACCAGCACGCTGATAAGCGAGGTAAACCTTTTCATAGAAGGCCTGCGCCGCGAAATGCCGGAAATCTTCACCCCGGAAGGCGCCAAGCCGCCCGAACAGGCCGCGCCCGGCATTGAATCACAGCCTGCCGACGACACCGCCGCCCCGGTTGATGAAAACCGCATGCTGTTCCGCGGCATTTACCACACTCTGAAGGTGTGCAGGACGGCGGAGGTCTTCTCCGAAGTGACGGTGAAGAACGGTGAAATACGCGTCGGCCTGGCCGAAGACGACAACACCCCGGCACAGCAGGTGCTGGACGAGTGGCTTCAGGAAACGGCCGAGAAAACTTTCACCGAAAAAGTGGCTTTCTGGTGCTCACGCATGGAAGTGCAGTGCGCCAAGGTGACGGTAAAGGACCAGAAAACCCTGTGGGGAAGCTGTTCGCAGAAAGGCAACATCAATTTTTCCTGGCGACTGCTGAAAGCGCCGGAAGCCGTGCTGGACTACCTGGTGGTGCATGAACTGGCCCACCTCAAGCGCATGAGCCACGACGACGAGTACTGGGAGTTCGTTTCCCAGTGGTGCCCCGACTACAAACAGCACCGCCGCTGGCTGCGCAACCACGCCAAAGAGCTGTTCCGCAACCACACGCTTACCCCAGCCACGCAGGAAGCGGCGGAACAATGAGCATAGAAGAAGCGCGCATCGCGCAGGCTTTGGGCAACGGCGTCTCGCTGGCCGTGGCCCGCAACGGGAACAAATACTCGGTGGCCTACGCCGCCGAAGGCGACCATGCCAAAATAGCCGTTTCCGCCCGCAACCCGGACAGGCAAGCCACCCTGCTTGAGGTTGTTTCCAAGGGACATGGCCGCGTAGAGCCACTTTGCCCGCTTTATTTCAGGCCCGGACGGGAAAAATGGTGCGGCGGCTGCGACATGCAGCATCTTTCCTATCAGGCCCAGCTGCACGCCAAGCAGACCAGCCTCGAAACCCTGCTGAGAACCTGCCGCGCCACGGCCCGCATTAAAGCCGAACCAATAACCCCTTCCCCACAACAGTGGCGCTACCGCAACAAGGTGCAGGTGCCTTTCGCAAGACGCGGCGGGCGCTACGAGGCGGGATTCTACCACCCCGGCACCCACGACGTCGTGGACTTCCAGGACTGCCCGGTCCAGCCTGAACTTTCCACCAAAATAATCCTGGACATAAAAAAGACCGCCCGCGAGCACCGCTGGCCCATATATGACGAGGAGCTTAACACCGGCTGGCTGAGGCACGCGCTGGTGCGCACCAACGTGCGGGGCGAGGCCATGGTTTCGCTGGTGGCGGCCAAGGCGCCCCAGCGCTGGATACGGGCCTGGGCCGAGGAATTCCAGAAAACCTTCCCGCAGGTTAAAAGCCTTTACCTGAACACGCAGCCGGGCCGCACCTCTGTGATATTGGGCAAAAAGTGGGAACGCCTGGCCGGGGCCACCACGATAACGGAAACCATCTGCGGCCTTGATTTCATGCTGTACCCGGGCTCTTTCCTTCAGGTGAACACCCCTGCGGCGGAACTGCTTTACAGGACGGCGGCCTCTTTCCTGCGCGGCGGCCTAAAAACCCCCGATTTTTACGACCTCTACTGCGGCACCGGCACCATAACGCTGATAGCGTCGCGCCTGTTCAGAAACGCCGTAGGCATAGAGGAAAACAAGGGCGCGGTGGCCTGCGCCTGGAAAAACGCCGAGCGCAACCGCATAGGCAACGCCCGCTTCTTCTCCGGCAAGGCTGAGGAACTGTTCAACTCCTCGCGGATAAACCGCCCCTGTTCGGTGCTGGTGGACCCGCCGCGCACCGGCTGCGACAAAAGCCTGCTGCTGAAACTCAAGCACCCGCACGTAAAGAAGCTGGTCTACATCTCCTGCAACCCGCAGACTTTCGTACGCGACGCGGACATTCTGGCCATGGAAGGCTTCGAACTAAAGCGCCTGCGCCCGGCGGACCTGTTTCCGCAGACGTCGCACATAGAGCTGGCCGCGCTGTTTGAGCGCAGCCGCGAGTGACCGCCGCCCGATATTGACCGGCGCGGCTTAAAAAAGTTAAACTATACCGACGGAACAAATTTATGGCAAAACTTAAAACTGGACGTCATACCGGCGCCTTAAAAGCGGCCAGACAGGCCGAGAGAAAGGCCTCCCATAACAGGGGCCTGCGCAAGACCCTCCGCGCAGCAGTCAAAGCCGCAACTCAGGCTAAAGACCAGACCACCGCCCAAAAGACTTTGGGCGTCGCCGCCTCCAAGCTGGACAAGGCCGCGAAGAAGGGCGTTATCCACTGGAAAACAGCCGCGAGGAAGAAATCGCGCCTGGCTAAAGCCGCCAACAAACTGGCCGCCGCAGCGTCCAAGTAAACAAGCGCTTTAAAAAAACCGCCTCCCGTATGTATTCGGAAGGCGGCTTTTTTCGTTGTCGGAAAACCTTTCAGGAGCGCCCGGCGCGGGCGTGGCATGCCCGCAATATCAGCGACTTCAGCAGGGCGCGCGGCTCCGACCCGGAAGAAGACTTAAGCTCGGCATCGGCCTCGACGGCCTTCACCAGCGACTGCAGAAGCAGGGCGTCGTTGACGAAGGCGGCAGCCTGCTGAGGGAAATCCCTGTCAAAATACCGGTGCACGCCAAGTTCGGTGAAAAGCGAGTCGCGGGACAGCCCGGCCGCCAGCATCCTGCGCGCCCGCACCAGCTTTTGCAGAGCGTCCGTTATGCGGCCCAGCAGCATCACCGGGTATTCCCCGCCGTCCAGCAGGCGGTCCACAAGTTCAGAGGCGCGTTTGGCGTCGCCCGCCATAAGGGCGCGGCCCAGCTCAAAGGGGTTCTCGTCCTTCTCAAAACCAAGCACGGCCAAAGCGTCGTCGGAGGTAAGCGGCGTTTTCCTGCCTGCGGCATAGGCTGAAAGCTTCTCAAGCTCGTTTTCCAGGGCGCCGGTGTCGGTGCCGGCGGCGGCCACCATGGCGTCGGCGGCGCCAGAGGCAAGCGACAATCCCATCTGCCGCGCGCGCCGCGACAGCCAGGCGCAGGCCTCGTCGTCCCGCAACAGATAGAAAGTGGCTGAAACCCCGGCCTGGGCGCAGGCCTTGGGAAGAGTGTCGTCCCTCAGCTTGTTGTCGCCGCTTTCCAGCACCAGCACCGAGCTTTCAAGCGGGTTTTGCAGGTATTCGGCCAGTATGCGGCGGCCTTCGGCAAGAAATTTCTCGGCGCGGCGTATAACCAGCATACGGCGCGGGGAGAGCATGGGGGCCGTCCCGGCAAACGCCGCGATATCTCCGGCGGGCATGTCCGCGTAATCGGCCTCGCAGTAATTGAAATCGTCCACCTGCGCGGCGGTCTTGATGGCCTTTATCGCGGCTTCCTTGCGGTGGCGGTTTTCGCCCGCCAGGAAATAGGCCGCACGCAGCTTGCCCGACGCAAGCTCGGTCTCCAACTGGTCGGGCGAAAGCTGGGGCATGGGATTATCAGGGCTGGTCCTGCATATTCTGGGCGGGAGCCGTGGAAAAGCCTATCGGGGGCTGGTTGTAGCTGCCCTTGCGGCTGGACTCGCTGGTTACGGTGCCAAAGCCTTCCACGGTGCGGCGCACAATGTCGCGCGCCAGCACCGACCACACCTGCTCGCGCGCCTGCTCCTCGGTCATGCCGCCGGGAAGGGTGGAGGCCGAATAGTTCTGTATGCCGGGCAGGGCGGGTTCGGTCCACAGGTAAGTGTTGCTGGCCTTGTCGTAGAACTGCACCTTCAGCAGTATGTCCAGCTTGTAGAGCGTGGGCACCATCGCGGCGTCGTACTGGACCGGGGTGAGGATATACCGCCGCACCTCGCCCAGCACTATGCCGTTTGCCTCCGATTCCGGCACTATGGCATAGTTGCCGTTTTTAAGAAACTCGTTTATGACCTGCTGGGTAAGCCTGTCTTCAAGGCCGAAGTAGGCGGTCTTGTTCACGAAGGGCTGCACCGAGATTTTGGTTATATGCTGCGGCAGTATCTGCGGATAAGGACGATACACCACGTCCGGCCCGTTTTTACAGCCCGCCGCCAACGCGGCCAGCAACCCGAAAACAACCAGTTTAGCCCTCATGCCTGCCCCCTATTTGACCACTATGCTTACCATCTTTTTCGGCACCACTATTACCTTCACAACAGTCTTGCCTTCAAGGAACCGGGCGACGTTTTCATTGACCAGCGCGGCGGCCTTCACGGCGCTTTCATCGGCCCCGGAGGCGATTTGTATGCGCCCGCGCATCTTGCCGTTTACCTGCACGCCCATGTCGGCCTGGTCGTCTTCCAGCATGGCGGCGTCGGCCTGAGGCCAGCTTTCGCGGGCCAGGAACTTTTCTCCGTGCAGTTTCTGCCACAGCTCCTCGGTTATGTGCGGCGCGAAGGGATGCAGAAGCTTAAGGAAAGTCTCAATATGCGCCTGCGGCACGGCGCCAGCGGGCCCCAATTCGTTGAAGTAAATCATCAGCGCGGAGATGGCGGTGTTAAAGTGCATGTGCTCTATGTCCGCCGTCACTTTCGAAACGGTCTTATGGCGCAGGGCCTCAAGCGGGCGCGGCGCGGCCTCGGCATATTTCCCGGCGCTTATTGTGCCGTCGGCCCAGTACCACACGCGCTTGAGGAAGCGCGAAATACCCTCTATGCCCTTCATGTCCCAGGGTTTCTGCGCATCAAACGGCCCCATGAACATCTCGTACATGCGAAACGCGTCGGCTCCGTATTCGTGGATGATTTCGTCAGGATTCACCACGTTTTTCTTGGACTTGGACATCTTCTCCACCATGGAAGACAGCGTTTCCCCGGTGCCTTTCAGCTTCGGCCCGCTCTCGGCGGAGAAGTCTATCTCTCCGTAGGGGTGGTAGACGCCCATTCCGTCGCGATAGGAGAAGGAAAGAATCATGCCCTGATGGCGCAGCTTGGCGAACGGCTCCTTGGTGGAAACAACGCCGATATCGTACAGCACTTTGTGCCAGAAGCGGGCGTAAAGAAGGTGCAGAACAGCGTGCTCTGCGCCGCCTATGTAGCAGTCGACGGGCATCCACGCCTTTTCAAGCTCGGGCGAACAGATGGCCTGTGCGTTGCGCGGGTCCATATACCGCAGATAATACCAGCACGACCCGGCCCACTGCGGCATGGTGTTGGTTTCGCGCCGGGCTGGGCCGCCGCAGGACGGACACTTCGCGTTCAGCCAGTCCCCGGCATTGGCCAGCGGCGATTCACCTGTGCCTGAAGGCTCGAATTTCTTGAGTTCGGGCAGGCGCAAAGGCAGTTCGCTTTCCGGCAGGGGAACCACTCCGCACTTGTCGCAATGCACCACGGGTATGGGTTCGCCCCAGTAGCGCTGGCGCGAAAACACCCAATCCCGCAGTTTATAGGTGATTTTGTGGCGGCCTATGCCCTTTTCTTCAATAAAGGCTATGACGCGCTTCTTGGCCTCAGCCGTAGGCAGGCCGTCGATAAGCGGGGAATTGACAGCCGTCCCCTCGCCGGTGAACAGCGCCCCGCCCTTGTACTCGGGCGGAGCCTTGACCACGGTGAGGACAGGCAGCTCGAATTTCTTTGAAAACTCCCAGTCGCGCTCGTCGTGCGCGGGGACGGCCATGATGGCCCCTGTGCCGTAGCCGGACAGCACGTAATCGGCCACCCAGACGGGGATTTTGGCCCCGCTGAGAGGATTCACGGCGTAAGACCCGGTGAACACGCCGGTCTTTTCGCGTCCGGCGTCGGAACGTTCGAATTCGGTTTTTTTGGCGGCGGCCGCAGCATATTCCAGCACGGCGGCGCGGTGCGCGCCCTGCGCCAGTTCGTCCACTAACGGGTGTTCCGGGGCTATCACCATGTAGGTGGCGCCGAAAATTGTATCCGGGCGCGTGGTGAAAACCGTCAGGCTTTTCCCGGTGCCAGCCAACTGGAAAGCAATTTCCGCGCCCTCCGAGCGGCCTATCCAGTTCCTCTGCATAAGCAGGGTGGATTCCGGCCAGTCCAGACCCTCCAGGTCTTCAAGAAGCCTATCGGCATAGGCCGTGATTTTCAGCACCCACTGGGGCAGTTTCTTCTGCTCCACCACGCCTCCACAGCGTTCGCACTTGCCGTTGAATACTTCCTCGTTGGCCAAACCGGTTTTGCAGGAAGGGCACCAGTTTATCGGCATGGTGCTGCGGTAGGCCAGCCCTTTCTTGTAAAGCTGAAGGAAAATCCACTGCGTCCAGCGGTAATAGTCTGGCGAGGTGGTGTCTATCTCGCGTTCCCAGTCGTAGGACAGGCCCAGCGAACGTATCTGCCTACGGAAAGTGTCTATGTTCTTGCGGGTGGTGACGCCGGGATGTATGCCCGTCTCTATGGCGTAGTTCTCGGCGGGAAGGCCGAAGGCATCCCAGCCCATGGGGTGCAGCACGTCAAAGCCGTTCATGCGCTTGTAGCGCGAAATTATGTCGGAAGCGGTGTAGCCTTCGGGGTGGCCCACGTGCAGACCCGCGCCGGAGGGATAGGGGAACATGTCCAGGCAGTAGAACTTCTTGCCGCCGGGCTTGGCAGGGGTTTTGAAAAGGGACGCCTTGTCCCAGCGCTCCTGCTGTTTAGCATCTATGCTGCGGAATTCTATTGTATTGTCGGACGCCATGAGGATTAAATTATATCAAAACAGCCGACAAACCTACGTGTTGAGGTTCAGCAAGGGTTGGACACTTCTAGCTAGAAAATAACTTACGGTTGCGCCGCCTCCCTGGTAAAAGAAAGCTAAAATACCCAGGGGGTAGCATGGAAACGAAAACAGAAGCAAATCCCACCAACACAGGCG
>JAAYTX010000149.1 GCA_012523635.1 Elusimicrobiota bacterium | reverse complement strand
GCTCGGAGATATAGCCGTGGAGCGAACGGTTTTTGGGGATGGCCATCCCGATGCTGGCGCAGAGCAGGCGGTGATGTTCGTTGGTGGCGTTGCGGGCCAGCACCGCATGCAGTATCTGGCCGCTGCGCAGTTTTCTGACGCCTTCCGAGGCCGGGATTAATTTGCAGTATGGCGGCATGATGCTGGACACTGGCACTATGTTGAAGTTGGCTATTTTTGCGTCTCGCAGGGCTTCCTCAAAACTGGCCAGTTTTTCCTTGTGCCGCCCGACTCCCTTTGTAAGAAAGACTTTCTTGGGTACGAACGCTTCCATTATGCATTCTCCTTTTCAGCTGTATTTCGGCGGCTATTTCTGTGTTGAAGCCGCCGTTATGGTCGTTTTTAACGGGGCCGCAAAGAGCGGTCCGCGCGTCAGATTTTTCCCCGGCGCCTCAGGGTCTCCGGGCCGCTTATCGGCGCGGCGTCCGGCTTTTCGGCTTCATAAACCGTTTTGATTTTCATGCCCGGAAGTTTTTCCCTGAGCGCGTCCGCTATATCGGCTAGCCGCTTTTGCGGGAGCGGCTGCACCGGGCTGGGACGCAGTGGGGTGTTGACTTCTATTTCATCGGGCTTGATTTGGGCGTACAGCCCGGAGAAGTTTTCGATTTCGGACGCGTTGGCCTCAATGAACATGGTCTGGATTGCCAGCCTGCCGCCGTACTGGGCGCGGAAGGCGCACAACCCGGAGACTATCTCGCGCATTTTCACCGGTACGACCGGACGGTTTATTTCGTTTAGCAAGGCGTCGTCGCAGGCGTCCAGTTTGGCCACGACAAAATCAAACCCGGCTGTTTCTTTCCGCACATCCGCATCGGCCAGCAGGACGGAATTGGTGATTAGCGCGGTTTGTTCTTTGCGGGCTTGTCTTGATTCCGCCAGCGTCTGTCCGAGGTTTGAGGCCAGCGTGGCCTCGCCTCTGCCGGAAAAGGTGACATAGTCTAATTCAACCGCGGGCAGCGAGGCGAGCTCCCCTGCGATATCTTTCGCATCCACGAACTCCACGCGTCGTGCCGGGCAATAGGCTGTCCTGCCAAGCTGGCAGTAAACGCAGTCAAAATTGCATATTTTGTCGGCCTGCGACAGCACGTCCACGCCAAGCGAACGCCCCAGCCGCCAGGAGGGCACCGGGCCGTAGAGGTATTTAAGGTTTTCGCCGTTCATTGGTGCGCGGCCTCGGCTTTTTCGCCGCAAAGGGCGGACAGTTTTTCCGTTATCGCGGCAAAGGCTTTGCCAGCCGGCGTTCCCGCGCCGGCGCGGCAGAAAGGCTTGCCGTCGTCGGCCAGCGCCGCTATTCCGGGCTCAAGCGGGATGCCGCCGAGGTATGCGACGCCGCTTTCACGCGCCAGCTCTTCGCCGCCGCCTTTTTTGAAGATGGGTGTTTCCTTGCCGCAATGGGGGCAGACAAAGCCGCTCATGTTCTCGATGACGCCCAGCAGGGGCAGTCCCACCTCGCGTGCGAAGGCCATGCTGCGTTTGGCGTCGTCCAGGGCCACTTCCTGCGGGGTGGCCACCACAACGCCGCCCGTCCAGCCGCTTACGGCCTGCACCGCGCCGAGAATTTCGTCGCCGGTGCCGGGAGGCGAGTCCAGGAACAGGTAATCCAGCTCTCCCCACTGCACGTCGGCGAGCATCTGGCGTATGGCCGCAGTCTTTCGCGGGCCGCGCCAGATGGTGGGGGTATGCGGGTCGGCGCCCAGCATGGCCAGGCTGCACACGCACAGGTTGTCCGAGGCGGGGCAGGGCAGTATTTCGCCGTTTGCTTCGCAGAGGTGTTCCTTTTCCAAACCGAGCATCCGTGGAACGTTGGGGCCGTGCAAATCTATGTCCAGAAGCCCGGTTTTGCGCCCTGTCGCTGCCATCGCGCAGGCCAGGTTTACGGCCACGGTGCTTTTGCCCACCCCTCCCTTGCCGCTCATAACAAGTATCTTGTTTTTGACCGAGGACATCCTGCTTTCTATTTTGTCGCTCTGCCTGTCGAACTCCTCATTTCCGGTTTTCATGGTTGTCATCCTTTGCGGGCATTTCGGTTTTCAGGTAATAGTCGGCCACGGCGCGGTAAAAGGCGTTGGCGGCCAGAATGGGGCAGTGCCTGTGGTCCGGCGGCACGGCGCCGAGCGTGCGGG
>JAAYTX010000148.1 GCA_012523635.1 Elusimicrobiota bacterium | reverse complement strand
GTCCGATGACAGTTCAAGTTCGCTTGAACCGCCGAGCCCGTCTTCGCCGGAGTCGGCGTCCGGCGGCGGAGGCGGCGGCGGGGACGAGGAGGCTACCGAGTCCGAGACCGAACTGACCGATGATATAACCCCGTGGAAAGACCTTTCGACAGCTGCTATTGCGGTGGCTGCCGTGGGTGCGGTTCTTTGTGCCGCAATATTCGGTTTGGGTAAGCTCAGGACGGCGTCTGCGGGAAATCCCGTGCTGGCCGGAATACTGCTTGGCGTTCAGCTGATGCTGCTGGCTCTGGTGCTTGCTGCCGCGGCGCTGCTGGCTATGATAGGAGTCAAACTGCTTAAGGACTGGGGCCAGCAAAAAGAAGGATTGGTTACGATACTGGGCGGCGTACTGGTGGGCGGCCTCGGTATAGTCGCGCTGGCGATGGGTAACAAGGGGTTTGGCGCTGCGGCGAAGGCTGCGGGCGCGGCGGCCGGTGCGACCGGTGTGACGGTTATAAGCGGCATACTCGGAAGCATTGCCGGCGTAGCCGGCGGCATTGGGGCTATTTTCGGCCTCGGCGGAGTTGACGGCGTGGAGTCTCTGGTCAGTTCTAACGACCAAGTGCAGAACCCGGACAACTACAGCGACGATGTGAAGAAGGACGCTGGTAATTTCAACACGTTTGTGCAGGGCGGCCAGAGCTAGCCGTTGATGTATTGGCGGATATTCTGGTCGGTTTGCGATGTGCCCCGGCCTGGGTCTTGACAAAAAACAGGGCCGGGGCTAGACTATAGCGAAGTCTGACAATTTAAGTGGAGGCGGTGCTCCTCAGAGGAGCAGGTTTTTATGGCTTGGGTCCTCTGGAGCTTAGGTTTTTTTAATTCTATCGGACTTCATGGGGTGGGTTATGGAAAATAATAATTTGCCGAATCCAGAAGAGCAGCAGGAAGAGGAAAAAAAGAAAAAAGGCCTTTTCGGCTGGTTCTTCCGCAATAATGCCCGCGCCAAATGGGGCACCGGAATCGGGCGCGGAGGCAGAAGCTTATCCTCCGGCACCGGTTTGGCCGGAAAGGCCGGACAGCAGGCCTCACTGCTTGCGGGCCGCGGCGGCGCCGGTTTGGGCGCAGGGGCCAGGGCTGGCGGCGGCTTCCTTGAACGCTTGGGCTTGGGCAGGCTTTTTGGCGGAGGCGGCGGCGGTTTTGCCCAGATATTCGGACGCGGCGGCGCCATAGCCCAGTTCCTCGCGACTAAGGCCGGAATGGCTGTTGCCGGGTTGCTTTTGGCGGCTTTGGCTGTCGGCGCGGCTGTGTATTACAACAGCGGCGACGGTCAGACGGTTAATGTCGCTTCCTTCCCTGGGGAAGGGTTTTCGCCTTCCGGGCAGTCAAGCAGCTATCCGATGCCCAAGGATAATATGTTTGGCGATGACAGTTTCCTTAATGACAGCGTTCCGTCAGCTGGTTCGCAGAGCTCTTCTGTAGCCGGATATGGTTCCGGCGCTTCTGGCATGGGGGCTGACGGCAGCGCTTCTTCCGGTGAAGGCGAAGAAGGCGCGGCTTCCAGCGGCAACGAGGCCGTTGGGGTAGGCGGCGGCGCATCTGGTACCAGTGCTTTCGGCAGCGGTTCCTCGGCCGGCAGCAGCGCTTCCGGCTCTGCCTCGGTAGGCGGCACGGCCGCAAAGGGTAGTGCGGCTACCGGCACTGCGTCGGGCAATATGGTCTCGGGCGGCACCGGCGCTGCTTTGTCTTCCGGTCCGATGACGCGCTACCGCAGAACTGCGACTTCTGGTTCAGGCGCGAGGGTTAACGGCGCTGGCGGCTCTGGCGCTTCGGCCAGGCTGGCCTTGTACAGGAGCCAGAACCAATCCCGTGTCGCATATGCGTCCGGACAGGTAGGCAGCATAGAGTCCGCTGCGTTCACCGCTGGAAACGCTTTCGACAATCAGGACGATGTGTCGGAAATAACCAATATTGAAGTGGCAACTGAAACCGACGTCCTTACGAACCCCGATATCACGGACACCGGTTTAATCACCGAGAATATCCCGGGGTTTGATACGGAAGATATTCCGAATGTTAACATCAAGGACAAAACCGGTGTTGCCGGACAGGTTGACGCGATAGAAGCGGAAATGGCGTCAAACGTGAAAGAGGCGACCACTACCCTTGAAGAGGTTCTGGGTGTATGGGAATCCATCCTGCAGGCCGATGGAAACGCCACAGAGGACTATAAAGAAGGCGTTGATAAAGTGACGAAGGCCATATCGAAGGCTTTGGCGGCTCTGGATAATGCCGAGGACTTGATAATGGCAGGCGGCATGACGGCTAGCGGCGGCCTGGATAAAGGTGCCGAAGTTACCACCGAACTGATACAGCGCCTCCTGATTGTTTCAGATTACCTGACCACCTACTGGCTGCCGAACGCCATGAGGCTGGCTTATCCGAAGGAAAAATGCGACAACACCAAGGTTGTGGTGACCTGCTATGATGACGAACTGAACGCGCATACGTATTATGATGCTTCGCCTACCTGCGCATGTTATGACGACTGGTGGGCCTATATGAAAACTGCGCAGATTCAGGGCGGACCTATCACCACGCCCACCACTCAAAAGCCTTTGTCCTTCCGTGGTTCCAGCCAGTGCCCACATCATACGTTCAGCAACGCGGATAGGCTGTATTTCACGGGCTATTCGGGCCAGCCGGACTGCGCTGTAGCTGTTAGCAATGCGCGTTTCCCCGAATTCCCCGCTCTGGACAACAGGGGGCCGGAGGATATAAAGGCCGATGAAGAGGCCCTGAAACTTACCGGTACTGGCTGCGCGTATAAACGCTATATGCTTGAGCTTGACCCGCGCCGCATACGCAGAGAGATGGATTCCTGCAAACTGGATAAATTGGCAGAGTTGGCCACCAAATACCAGGCATGTGTTGATAAGGGCCAGAGCGACGATTGCTATGGAGAGACGTACACTTCAGGTTCGGGAGGCACTCTGACTGCCGCTTGTGGTCAGAACCAGAACTATCTTACGCACAGCGAAGGCGGCAAATTGGTTAATGCGTATCTGCCCAAGCCTTCCAATTATGAACTGCCGGACGGCTGGTGGGAGCCCACGCAGTGCAACGTCGTGCCGAACAGGGTCTATAATGAGGCGAGAAGACCGGAATATGCAACGCCCTGCCCTGCCGGAAAAGTCTGCAAGGTGGGCGGCGTAGAGGTTGACAAGATTCCAGCCTATGCGGTGGACAAAGCTGACCTCTCGGCCACCATTGTGCAGGATATAGTAACCGCTGTCGCTGACGCCTCAAGCGGCGTTGAAGAACAGGCCGTGGACGTCCTCCAGGCTTTGGATACGGCCAAAGAGGTTCAGGAAACGCTCAGCAGCAATCAGGCTTCTGCCGGCGTACAAGAGACGCTTACCTCCGATGTGGATACGCAGTTGGCAACCACTCGGGCCCAATCTGCGGCGGAAAGCTCGGCGGCGGCGACCGAGTCCGCCACCGAAACTGAAGTATCGGTTGAGGGTACGGATACATCGACTGCCACCGAGTAGGTGGCAGTCGTTGCCAATGATTTGTGTGTTTAGGTTTGTGCGTAGCGGTTGAAAAAAGTAAGTTTTGGCAAGAGCGCGAATAGTCGGTTGTTTTTTCGAAAACAAGCCGAACTTTCGCAAGGGCTTATTAGTTTATAGCCTGAGATGCGAAAATAGATAGAGGGAAGGAATTTTAAGGAGGGGTTATGAGCGAGAACAAGGATCCCAAGCTTGCACAAGAGGAAGAGGATAAAAAGAAGAAAGCCGCAACTTGGCTTCCCGGCTCGTCGACGGTCAACCGCGGCAAGTTCGGGACCATGCTCTCGCGTGGCGGCCCCCTTGGCAGAATTCTGGCCAGCAAGGCCGGGGTTTTGGGCCTTGCTTTAGGCGTTACTGCGCTGGCTTCCCTCGCAGGCGTGATGATAGCCAAGCAGTCCCCTGCCGATATGCCTATGCGTACCGCGGCCAAGGCACCTTCACGCGCGGCCAAATATTACACGCCTTCAGGCGCTCGCGACTCCAACCGGTCGTCCTTGTCGCTGATAGCCGGCAACCAGGATTACGGACAGGAAGTCGCCAAGGCCAGCGCCGAACCGGAAGAGGCTGTGGAAGAGGCTTTGCCGGAAACCCCCGCAATGCCAGAGCTGCCATCGGTGGCGAAGGGGCGCAAGTTCTCCTCCTCGGGCCTTGGCGGTTCCGGCGGCGGCGGCGGCGGCAGCGGCGCAGTGATGGGCAACAAATCCTCCGCTAAGCCCAGCCAGGATTCCCCTGCGTCTTCAAGCGTTTTGTCCGATGCGTTTAACAGCGCAAAGCTGGGTTCCGGTGTAAGAGGCACGGGCATGTCCCGCAACCCGGAACGCGCCGCCAGCGGCAAGACCGGCAGCAGGCAGGCAGTCAGCACGCAGCAGATGCAGGCGGCGGCAACCCCTGCCGGTGCGGAACTGGCCGGCGCGCTGGAAAAGAAAAAGGCCAAATCAGGCGAGGTTTTCGGTGAAGGCGTTGCTCCGGCGGCAGGTTCCACAAAGGCCGCCTCGGGCGGCGGGCTTTCTGATTCCTATAAGGCTGACATGCCGGAGGCCAGCGATGACAGTTCTTCTGGCGCCAGCTCCGGCGGCGGAGGCGGCGGCGGAGGCAGCGGCAGTGCCGACGAATCTGCCAGCGCGGCCTGCGACGAGGCGGAGTCCCAAATGGAACGGGCTCTGGGTGTTTTGCAGACGAGCATCG
>JAAYTX010000147.1 GCA_012523635.1 Elusimicrobiota bacterium | reverse complement strand
GCCTGTCCATGCCCGCTATCCCTATGGCGCTCAAAAGCCCGCCGATAGTGGTGGGTATCAGGCAGACCAGCAGCGACACCAGCACCGGCACCGTGACTATGGAGGAGAGGTCCTGCCCCGCCGCAGCGGCGCTGTAGTCCGCGAAAAACTTCAGCGAAACCACGGCCAGCAGGAAAATGATGGTGAGGGCCGCCAGCACCAGGCTCAGCGCTATTTCATTTGGCGTCTTCTGGCGGCTGGCGTTTTCGATAAGCGCTATCATCCTGTCCACGAAGCTTTTGCCCGGCTCCGCGGTGATGCGGACCACAATCCTGTCGCTTATCACCTTCGTGCCGCCGGTGACGGCGCTCCGGTCGCCGCCGCTTTCGCGTATCACGGGGGCGGATTCGCCCGTGATGGCCGATTCGTCCACGCTGGCTATGCCTTCTATGACTTCACCGTCGCCGGGAATGAAATCCCCCGCTTCGCAGATTACCTCATCCCCGTTGCGCAGTTGCGAGGCGGGAATCAGTCTCTCCCCCCCGTTTTCCACGCGGCGGGCCGATATTTCCACGCGCGATTTGCGCAGCGATTGCGCCCGCGCCTTTCCGTGGCCTTCGGCCATGGCCTCTGCGAAGTTGGCGAACAGCACAGTAAACCACAGCCAGACGGCTATTTGCAGCTCGAACCACGACAGCTGCGGCAGGCGCTGGAGTATGCCCAGCGTCACCAGCGCCGCGCCGATGAGCGTGACGAACATGACGGGGTTCCCCGCCTGCGTTTTCGGGTGCAGTTTCACGAAAGAATCCAGCACCGCCTTTCCGACCAGTTGCCGGTTCCAGAAGTTGTTTTTAGGCATTAGAATGAAGCCCCCCCTAGCATAAGCAAATGCTCTGTTACCGGCCCCAGGGCCAGCGACGGGAAAAATGTCAGCCCGCCCACGATAAATATCACCGCGCACAGCAGTATGCCGAAAGTGGCCGTGTCAGTGGGCAGCGTCCCCGCCGACGGCGGGCATTGCTGCTTGACGGACATGCTGCCCGCTATGGCAAGGCAGGGTATTATCACGGCAAAGCGGCCTATGAGCATTGCCAGGCCCAGGCCGATATTATAGAAGGCGGTGTTTGCGTTGAGGCCCGCGAAAGCGCTGCCGTTGTTGCCTGCGGCGGAACTCCAGGCGTAAAGGATTTCCGAGAGGCCGTGCGGCCCCCTGGCCGAGAGGCTGCTTAACGCCGCCGGGACGGCGCAGCAAAGGGCCGCCCCAGCGAGAATCAAGGCGCTGGGGGCCAGTATCCCCGCTATGGCCATCTGTATCTCCCGCTTTTCTATTTTCTTGCCCAGGTATTCGGGCGTGCGCCCCACCATAAGCCCGCACAGGAACACTGTCAGCAGCACGAACAGCAGCATCCCGTACATGCCCGCGCCAACGCCGCCGAAGATTACCTCGCCCAGCATGATATTGAACATGGCAACCCCGCCCGCCAGCGGCGAGAGGCTGGAATGCATGGCGTTGACCGAGCCGTTGGAGGCCGCGGTGGTGGAAACCGCCCACACGACGCTGTTAGACACGCCTAAACGGGTTTCCTTGCCTTCCATAAGCTGCGCGCCGCCCGTCATTGCGGACGCGGAATATTCCGAATATAAGGAAACGCCCAGGCCCAGGCCCCAGACGGCGAACATCACGGCCAGTATGGTTTTGGCATGGCGCGCGTTTCCGCACAGCTTGCCGTAGGCGAACACGCACGCCGCGGGCAGCAGCAGCAGCGAAAGCATTTCCAGGAAATTGGAAAACGGCGTCGGGTTTTCCAGCGGGTGCGCGCTGTTGGCGTTGAAATATCCGCCGCCGTTGGTGCCGAGCTGTTTTATTGCGATTTGCGAGGCGACCGGACCCAACGGAACCGGCTGCTCGACGCCTTCCAGGGTTTTAACGGCCACATTGGGCCTGAACGTCTGCACAATGCCCTCGCCCGCCAGCAGAAACGCCGCGATTAGCGAGAGCGGCAGCAGTATCCTGCCTGTCGTG
>JAAYTX010000146.1 GCA_012523635.1 Elusimicrobiota bacterium | reverse complement strand
GGGCATTCCCTGCTATAGTCGTCCACTATCGTCAACACGCGGAACCTGCGCCCGTTTGCCAGCCGGTCGCTGACAAAATCTATGGACCAGCTTTGATTCGGGCGTTCCGGACGCGGCAGCGGCAGCCGGATGCTTGCCGCGCGCTTCGGACGCTTCCTTCGCCGGAGCGACAATCCTTCTTCGGCATACAGCCGTTCCGTGCGCTTATGATTCACTACAAGTCCCTCGCGGTGCAGTATCGCGTGATAGGTCGGGCAGCCTAAGCGCCGTCGCTCTGCCGCCAGTTCACGCAGCCTGGCCCGTATAGCGCTATCGTCGCGCTTCCTCGGCTTGTAGTAGGCCGTGGAACGCTGCAAGTTCACTAGCTTGCAGGACCTTTGCTTGCTTAACCCAAAGCCTGCCACGACATATGCCGCAGCCGCCCGCTTCGCCTTGGGCTTTACCAGTTTTTTCCGTTGATTGCCTTTAGCGCCTGGTTGTCCAGCGTCAAATCAGCCACGATTTGTTTCAGGCGGCGGTTTTCATCTTCCAGACAACGCAATCGCCTGATGTCGCTGACCTCCATACCGCCGAACTTCTGTTTCCACTTGTAAAAAGTGTTCTGGCTCATGCCGTATTTGCGGCACAGTTCAACGGCGCTTATCCCGGCTTCGTTTTCCTTCAGCATCCCGGCTATTTGTTCCTCGCTGTATCTTTTCCGTGGCATAGTGCCACCTCCATGTGTTCATTTTGACACACGGGTTAACAACTAGCAATATGTCCAGTTTTCGGGGGGATGGTCATGCCCTGCCATGTTTTTCGCAGCAAAACAAATTGCGGGAAACTACAGTAGCGCCCGGTTTAAAGCTGAAAATGAACAGCGAGCGGGTTGAATTTGTGGGAACAACGGAAAACACGCTTCCGCCTTCGATTGTCATGGAGAAATATGATAAGCGGATACCCACAGATAATCCGAATTTAATAGTTATCGAAAAGAGATACAGACTGTATGTCTATTCCAACAAGGGAGAATTGCTGAGCAAGTTCCCGGTAGACTCGCTGCGTATTTTTATTCCCAAGAGCAAGGATGTGATATGGGTGCAAGGTAAGGTGTGGGGAGATGGTAGCCCTGATGATGGAAAAGAACCACCACCTGCCGGGATCAAAGTATATGACAAATGGGGGCATATAATAAATTCTTGGTCCAAGGAGCAGTTGCGGGGAGTGCGAGTTATCGGTGAAATTGATGATGGGACATTATATGTTTTGGCGAACACGCCGCTTCGGACGGCTCAAAAGGGTTACACTCTTTACCAAATGTCTGCTACGGCTGAAGTGCTTCGGCAGCTTCCATGGACTGGATATCTTACGGAGGCTAAACTGCTAAATAATGGGAATTTTATTGCCCTTCAAGATGTAGGTATTGGGGATAAACGCTGGATAACACAGTTATTGGATAAAAATGGAACGCTAGTTGCCGAATACAGCGGAAATAACGAATCCCGACCACGAATTATTCCAGTCCCAGATGATTCCAAGTATTTTGTCTTAGGCAAGCGAACCAGGAAACAATATGAAAGTGTGATAGAAGTCTATTCACTCAGTAATCTGAGAACTCCTAAAAAAAAGGTTACAGTAACTGATCTTCCTGCCAACTTGTTGTTGGACGATAATTTGCAGACCTTTGTGACGGTGACTCCAGCTGACGACGATATCCCAGGGTATGCGTATCTGCTTGAAGTAATTGATTCCAGCGGGACGATACAGGCGCAATATAGGTGCCCTCAAAGAAAAGATCAGATTGGAATCAGTCATGACGCAGATCAGAAATATGCCACTTGGAAATGCGGCGACAGGAAAATCAAACTGAAACTTAAATAATGAATCCGAAGTATTGTTTATTTTTTGCTTTACTGGGGTTTGGCGTTTCCACAGCGCCGCCTTTGTTTGCACTTGACTGGCCAGTTGTTTCAACTACTTCGGTGCATGAAGTCCTGAATACATATGGGCAATACGCGATAATGGTTGATGGAGAAGGTAATCGCGTCCCAGAAAAAGACCATTTTCATGAGGGGGTGGATGTCCCGTTGCCTGTCGGAACGACGGTATATGCAATGGAAGCTGGTACTATTAGGCAGAATGCAATAGGTGCCTCTGTACCATATAACTATTATTTGACTGTTACGCGGGGTACCGACGCAACACGGGCAATTACTTATGCCCATATCAACTATGCAACGAAACCTGGCTCTCAAGATTTATGGACTTGTGGTGATGAAGTTCATGCAGGACATATTTTGGGCAGTGCTGCACAGAGAAAATAGGGACAGCGCCCATTTATTTTGATGTAAAAAGGGAACAGACGTCATTTTTGTTGTATTAAAATAAAGATTTGATTTGCGCCGGAACATGCAATGTGATGGGTCTTTTGGCCTATTTTGCCGAAGGACTTTAGGGTAATTTTGACCGGGACCGATTGCCCTTGATGCCTTTTTCCTCTTCCCTATACTATCTATAGACATTTATAATACAGGCAGGAGCTTTGCCGTGAACACAAAACATCTGATTTCCCTACTTTCCGCCATGTTGTGGCTTGGCGTTCGCGTCGTCCCCATTTTCGCGGCCAGCGCCGCCGGGGTTGAACTTTCGGCTTCGGCAGTGGCACAGCCGCAGATGCAGGCTCTTCCCGCAGCAGAGGCTGCGCCAGCCAAAGCCAGCGAATGGACGATGATGGTGTTCATGTCCGGCAAGAATGATTTGAGCCGTTTTGTGGCCCAGGATATAAACCGCATGGAGATGGCCGGTTCCGGCCCGGGCGTAAACGTCGTGGTGCAGGCCGCCACGATGAACGACGGCCTTGGCGCCGTGCGCTACCACATAACCCGCGACGGCAACGAGGGCGCAATAGCTTCCCGCGGCGAGCGCGTGCAACTGGCCGATATGGGCGGAAAGGCCGCCTTGTCTGAATTCATGAAATGGGCCATGAGCGCCTACCCGGCCAAAAAGTACGCGTTAATAATATGGAGCCACGGCTTCGGCTGGGCCGGCGGCGCGCAAAGCGGCGACGGAAAGCGCGCCCTTTCCCCAGATGTGGCCACCGGCAGCGTGTTGAGCGACCGGGAGCTTTCCGAAGTGCTTGGCTCCGTAGCCAAAGCTTCCGGCAAACAGCTTGACCTTCTGGTTACAGACGCCTGCGGCATGCAGATGCTGTCTTCGCTGGCCGAACTGCAGGGCAAGGCGGGCATCGTCGTCGGTTCGGAAGACACCGTTCCCGCCGATTCCGGCCTGCCTTACCAGTACATCATTGAACGCCTTAACGATAACCCTGGGCAGGACGCGCAGGAGTTGTCCCGTTTCATAGCGGACGCCTACCGCGACCTGCACCCCGACCATGTAGGAGTGTCGGCAGTCAGGACGGACAGGATAGGGACTTTTGTGCAAAAGCTCAACAACTGGATAGATTTGGTGGTGGCCAGCGGCAAACATGAGAATATCGCCGATTCAATTTCCAGGCTGCCCGGTTTTTACGATTATGCGCGTTCAGCGGACCTGTCCGGTACGCCTCAGCCAAAGGATATTTTCCAGCTTGTGGAAGCGGTGACGCAGGACCTGTTGTTCGCGAAACTGGCCTCGCCGCAGCTTATCGCGGCGGCAGAGGAGCTGCAGCAGTATCGCGGCAAAATAGTGCTGGCCAACAGCCAGGGCGACCTCAGCGGCCTTTCGGAATATGTTCCCAAAGACCTCTACAATTCGGCTTACGACGACATGAAGCTGTCCAAAATGAGCCGCTGGGACGATTTCATGAAGTGGCTGCTGGACCCGCAGTATTCCTATCCCATGCCTAAACCCGGCAAGGGCGGAGGGGCTGCGTCATGAAATATATTCTTTCATTTATTCTGACCGTTGCGGGTTTTAGTCAGGCGCAGGCTTTGTCGGAACCCGTTGAGCGCCGTGCAGCACAGTGCGAGGCCGCCGTAACGGCCCTTAACCCCGATATTGCTGCAGCCTGCGCCGCAGATCAGACATTTATATCCGAGCTGGCGGCTGAGGATTCTGAGCGCGCCTCGCAAATATTGCAGAAAGGGCAGGCCTTGGCGGAACTGGACGGCCTGCTTGCCGCTCACACGCCTGGGGCGGAACAGGAAGCGGTTTTACGCGCTACGCTTTCGGGCTGGCTGGGAGATGTCCCATTTGCGGATATGGGCCTTGCCACCCCGGCGCAGCTGCTTTCGTGGGTGGGCAAGTACCGCTCCGGCTATGGCGACGAAAAAATGGCGTCCATCAAACGGGCCCTGCTTGATTCTTCCGCGCTGAACCCGAACGATATAAAAGCCGCCATGGACTTCGCCGGAGTTCAGGGCGACGCCGGCAAGGCCTGGAACGCCCTGCCGTTGTCCACCAGGGAAAACACGATTTCCGGCATGCTGCTTTCGACGCTGGACAGGTATATCAGCGACGGCAAGTGCATGGCCGACGAGTTGCGCGCCGATTCCGTGTGGAAGTTCCTGCCTTCGGAAGCCGTGCAGCGCTTCAACGATTACGCCAGGAAGTGCGAAGTGATGGACCGCGTGCAGGAGCAGACCCGCACAGACAGCAAATTGCAGGCCGCCATGGCCGGCTTGCGCGGCCTGCCGCTGGACGTGCAGCTTTTCCGCCTGGGACAGTTCTTCGACCAGAACGACAACAACACTCAGCTGGCCCGCGAAGTTGAAGCCCTGCGCGCCCCTGCGCCTTCGGAAACTCTGGCGCCGGAGCAGAACGAGCTTCTTACTTCGATGCTGAAATCGTCCATGCTGGGCGCCATACGCGGCGTCCCCGTGGGCGACGAGATAGCCGCTTTCTACGCGCCAGGCTCAGGCAACGAGTTCAAGCTTAAAATCGAGGACATGGGCGGCGAGACGGCGGAATACCGCCCCGCTACCGGCGAAATAGTGCTTAACTCGGCGCTGATTCAGCAGTTCATGCGCATAAACGGCTATACCGATGGCAGCAAGTTCTCCAATTTCACCACTAACGACCTGCTGGCCAACAACAAGGGGGCCATGCGCCACCTGATGAATTTCCTGGCCCCGGTGGTGGTGCACGAGGCCACGCACCAGATGCAGCACCGCTGGTCCAAGTCGCGCCAGATTTTCGACCCGTACTCCAAAGAGGACGAGGTTGAGGCCATCTCAAAGCAGAGCCTGTTCACATTGCAGAAATACCGCAAGAGCCCGGCTTTCAGCGCGCTGGTTGACCAGGACAAGGAATATTCGCCCTATATGGCGCTGAATGTCCAGTTGGCAGACGAGTTCGAGCGCGACCCGTCGCGCTTCCTGCAGCGGGTGGGAGACATTTACTACCCGAAGGTGCCCTCGGCGCAGACCGCGCATTCCTACACGCTGGCCGTGATTGATGGTGAACTCAAGCGCCGCGCCGGATTGCCTGAAGAGGCGCGCCACGCGCTGGAGACGGGCACGCTCAAGCTTGAAGACGCGCTGAACATGACGAATTCCGGCCTTAAGATGGCCGTCGGCGATTTCGGCACCGCCGATCTGGAAAGCCTGCGCGATTCCGTTTTGGCCAGGCGCGAGGAATATGTGCAGCGCCGGGAACAGGTGGTGGCCGACGCGCTTGCCGCGATGCGGAAAATGGGATGAAATAAATGATAAAGATACTGCTTTCACTGATGTTGGCCGCAAACTGCCACGCCGCGCAGGCGGGCAAGGAGAAAAAAAACGTGCAGCCTAAAACGCGCCCGGCCACGATAGAAGGCGTCTGCGATTTTGACATGCCGTATTCATGGACGCTGGAGGAAAAGCCCTACGCCAGGCAGACCGGTGTCGTGGGCTTAAAGCTTGCCGCTCCTGATTCCTCTTCGGAAAACCCGGCCATAATATATGCCGATTATTATCCCGCGGACAATAAGATAGGCGTCAGTTCCGCCACGTACATGGAACGGCTTACCGCCAAAGGCACGCTGAACCCAACCGGCCGCAAGGCCGGCAAGCCGCATGCCGCCGCCCTTGGAGCGCTCAAGGCCTCCGCAGTTGAGATAGAAAGCGTGTCGCTTTATCCGCCGGAGGCGATGAATCCGCGCAAGATAGTCGTGAAGGAAAAAGTGGTGGTGGCCGGTACTGACGGCGGGTTTTTCGTGTTAAGCTGTTACGCCGCGAAGGCGCGCTACAGGCAGGTTTGCGCTTCTCTTGATTCCGCGCTGAAGACCTTCAGGCTTCTGCCGACCGCACAGCCCAAGACGCGCTAGGCTTTTTTACCGCAGCGCAGCTTTATTACCGGTATCTCGGACCGGCTGAAGAACCGCATCGGCGGACCCCAGTAGAAAGTGCCGGACGTGATGTATATCCAGGTGTTTTCCAGCCTGTGCAGGCCGTAGTAGTATTTGGGGAAAGCCAGTTTTACAAACAAATTGAAGGGAAACACCTGCCCGTCGTGCGTGTGGCCCGACAGTATAAGGCTTGCTCCGGCCTGCGCCACGCGCTCGAACTGCTTGGGCTGGTGCGCCAGGAATATGGACGGTTTGTTTCTGTCCAGTTTGGACAGAGCCTGGTCCAGTTCCTCCATTCTCATGCGGCTTTCGCGGATGTCGTCTATGCCTGAAAGCTGCATGCCGCAAGGCAGAGTGATAGTTTCCTGCCGCAGGGGGCGTATGCCGCTTTTTTCATAGAAGCGCAGGGCCTTGCCCACCCCGTAATAGTATTCATGGTTGCCCAGCACTCCGTAGCTGCCGTAGCGCGATTTCAGGCCCGAGCAGATGCGCTGGAACTCCGCCTCCTCGGGGAAGCCGGGGTCTATCACGTCGCCAGTGAAAAGGTAAACGTCCGGCTCTAGCGAGGCAAGGCGCGCGAAGGTCTCGCGCACCTGCTCTATGTGCACCGTGTGGCTTAAATGTATATCCGATAATTGGACAACGGTAAAGCCGTCCAGTTCCGTCGGAAGCGAGTCGACCGTCAGCTCCATATGCTTGAAAGCCGGCGGCTTCCGTGCGTCGAACACTGCCCAGATTGCGCTGGCGGCGGTCAGCGCCAGCACCAGTATGCCGAAGAATTGCGCGGTATCCAGCCCGGGGTAGAGCAGGCGCAGTCCGGTCTCCAGTAGGTCCGCCATTACTACATATGAGACCCACAGGAAAATCACCCCTATCGCCACATAAGCCCAGTAAACGGTGAGGCGCGCGGCATCGGACGGGTGCGCCCTGTTCAGCAGCATGGCGCTGACCGTGAGAAGGGCTATGGCCCAGAAGGCCAGACGTGTGGCGGCCGGAGTGGCCCCCAAATTGGCAAAGTGCCGCGCCGTCCAGGAGGCCAGATAGTAGTGGACTCCCAGGTAAATGGACAGCGCGGCCGCAAGAAACAGCCCGAAGCGCAGATAGGGGTGAAGCTGCATCGCGGAGGCGGCGCGTCAGCTGTGGGCCTGCGGGGCCGTCGAGCGGTCCACTATTATGCCGAAGCGTTCCTCGTATTTCCTTATGTTTTCCGACAGGGCCGCAAGGAAGCGTTTGGCGTGTATGGGGCTGGAGATTATCCTGGAGCGCAGCCTGGCTTTTGGCTGGTTCGGCTGCATGAACAGGAAATCAATCACAAATTCGGTTTCATTGTGGGCTATGCCTGCCAGATTGGCGTATTGGCCCTGGGAGGTGGCCTCGTCCATCTCCACCTGAAGCTGCATATGCTGTTGTCCCGCTTTAGTCTCGCTCATCGCTAGGCTCCTGTATATGCTGTCGTATACTGCTATTGTTCTAAAAAAGCGCGGCACCGCGCAAGGCGGGGTTCATTTGCCACGGGAGGCCGTAGTAGCTATAATTCTTTAGCCGCTTATTATGAAAATCATTGATTCGCTGCTGTCCTGGTTCAACAGCCCGGCCGGAATGTTTCTGGAGGCAGGGTCGCCGCTGTATTATCCGGTGCGCGGAATGGGCCTGCTGTTGTTCGCGCTGGCGTGGGTTTACGCCGCGCGTCTGCGCGCGCAGGCCAGCGGCTGGGTTGAACTGGGGTCGCGCTACCCGCTTCACAGGCTGATAGAACCGGAATTCTCCGATTTGCAGACTGTCTATGTCGGCGGTGTGAAATACTGGAAGGCTGTCGGGCTTGCGGCAGTGCGCGAAGGCCTTGTCCTGCGCGCTGCCTGGCTTACGCGGCCTTTTCATCAGACCTTTTTGGTGCCCTGGAGCGAGATGGAGGATTTGGGTACTACCGATTACAACGGCATGATTTACCGCAACCTGCTGCTGGACCGCGCCTTCAGGACGCGGCTGCTGGTGGAGGAAAGCCTCTATTCAAAACTGGCCGGAGAATATGCCGCCGCCGTCCCGCGCCCGGTCTCTCAGTCGCTGAAAGCGTAATCCTCGAAAACGTAGAGTTCCGTGTTTTTGTCCCGCCAGCAGTTGCCCGGCAGGCCAGCTTTTTGAACGCAAAGCTCTTCCAGGAATTTCTCCTTTGCCGGCAGTTCCTTCCACACCTGGGGCAGGAAAAGGCCCTGCTTCTCGCCGTTTCGCAAAATCACGCCGTGCCGGCCGGGGGTTATGGCGTCGGGGCTTTCTACCCGCGCGGGTTCGGAGAGGGCCGATATCTCTATGCGGGTGGACTGCAGTTCAGGAGGAACGAGGGGGGAGAAGCGCGGGTCGCTGAATGCGGCCATGCGCGCGTAGTAGCGTGCCGAATCCAGCGCCGAGGCCAGCGCCTTTGTGGTGCCGATGCACCCGCGCAGGCGGCCGTTTTGCGTAAGGGTTACGAACATCGGAAACGGAAGGTTCAGTTCCGGCAGTTCCGACAGCGGTGCCGGCGAAAATTCTGCGCCGCCGAAGCCTGACTGTATCGCCTGCCTTGCCGCCGACAGAAGCGCCTGCTGCGCCTGCTCAGAAAACGGGCTGGCCGGCGGCTGGGGTTTGGGCGAAGCCGTGAATGCGACCGCTCCGTAGCCCACCACCTTTTCCGAGCCTATGCCCGGTATATCTGCGGAATTGCTGTATTTAAGCGTCTGCGCCTGATTGGCCCCCAGCTCTGCGGCGGCGGCAAGCCCCGCCTCAAGCGCCTCAACGCCGCAGGCGGCCACAGAGAGGTTCTTGGCTTTTTTGCTTTCCAGCACATTGGCCGTCAGTTCCAGATAGGCGGGGTCAAGCCGCTGCAGGGACTGCAAAAGAGCCAGGTCTGAGGCGCGGGCTATATTGGCTGGCGGGTAGTGCGATAGGTCTGATGAAATAACTATCAGCGCTTTTTTCCCCTTTAGCGCTTTGGCTATGGCCTTGCCGGCTGCTACTGCTCCGTCCAGTTGCGATGAGTTCAACAGCACCGGCACCAGCAGGAATGGCTTGTTCAGGCGGGCCTGCAACAGCGGCAGCTGCACTTCCACGCTGTGGTCCGTGGCGTGCGCGGCGTTGTTCAGCTCAAACACGGAACTGTTTTCCAGCAGCGCGGCAATTGCTTCCATGTCCGGCGCCACGGTCCCCAGCGGGGTGGAATAGGCTGTGTCGGCCAAGGCGGCTTTTTCAAGGCGCGTGTTGTGCCCGGTGCCTATTATCACAACCGTGTCATATGAATCGCCGGCCGCGGCGTAGGCATAGGCCGCAGTCTGCCCGGAATAATAGTATCCGGCGTGCGGGGCCAGCAGGGCCAGCAGACCGGACAGCGGCTTCTGCGTTTTCTGCGCCTCAAGAAGAAACCCGGCGGCCTGCTGGCGCAGGCGTGCCGGGTTTTCGTCGTAAAAACTGCCGCAGACCGCGCAGCGGCGCTGTTCCTGCGCGGTGGCCGCGCCAGCCCAGAGCAACATCAGCCCCAGTGCCGCCGCGCCGCGCAGGCGGGACATTCTCAGGCCTGCTCCAGCCCGTGGAATTTGGCCAGGATGTTCCAGATTTCCTCGGCGCTGTCGGCGTACTGGACCAGGTTTATGTCCTCCACCGAGATGAATCCCCAGCGGGCCAGCGCCTTGAAATCCATCACGTCAGACCAGTATTTGCGGCCCACCAGCACCACCGGAAAGCGGTGCTTCTTGCCGGTCTGTATCAGGGTCAGGGCTTCAAAAAGTTCGTCGTAGGTGCCGAAGCCGCCTGGAAAAACCACCAGGCCCTTGGAACGCATCATGAAGTGCATCTTGCGTATCGCGAAATAGTGGAAGCGGAAAGCGAATTCCGGGGATACGTAGGGGTTGGGGCCCTGTTCCATGGGCAGGGTGATGTTAAGGCCTATGCTTTTGGCGCCTTCTTCGAATGAGCCGCGGTTGGCCGCTTCCATGATGCCGGGGCCGCCGCCGGTCACCACCAGGAACTTGCCCTTTCCTTTTGTGGCCACCAGGCTGCTGAAATCGCGCGCCATCTCGTAGTACTTGCAGCTGTTGAGCAGGCGCTTCACCGTGCCCAGCTTGTTGCGCAGCACTTTGTTTCCCGGGTCCTTTTTGCAGGCCGCGGCCACTTTTTTCACGCGTTCCAGCGCGTCTTTCTTTTCCCAGATGCGCGCGCTGCCGAACACCACTATGGTGGCGTCCACGCCGTGTTCCTTTAGAACTGTTTCAGGCTTGAGTATCTCCATCTGGAAACGCACCGGGCGCAGTTCCGGCCTGCTCAGGAAAGCCAGGTCGTGGTAGGCTCTTCTGTAGGAAGGGGCTGTGCGCAGCTTGTGCACCAGGGCCTGCTTTTCGGCTTTGGTCAGGTTTCTTTTCACGTGATGTCTCCTTGTTGCGCTTTCGCGGCCCGGCTGAAGCGCCAGGCTATGGTTTCGCAAATCTTGCGGGCCGTAAGGCCCAGTTCCTCGTAAAGCTGTTCCGGCTTGCCGTGCTTGACGAACATGTCCGGCACTCCCAGCCGCAGCAGGCGGAAGGGCAGGGGTTGTTCGTTGAGCTGTTCCAGCACCGCCGACCCCATGCCGCCGGGCAGGGCGTTGTCCTCTATGGTCACTATGTCGCGTGAAGTTTCCAGCGCTTCGCGCAGAAGCTCGACATCCAGCGGTTTTATGAAGCGCAGGTCCGCCACGCCGCAGTCTATGGACTGTTTTTCGAGCAGGCGGGCCGCCTCCAGCGCGGGCTGCACGCGGTTGCCCGCCGCCAGTATGGTTAGGTCGCGCCCTTTTCTGCGCCAGACGCCCTTTCCAAAAGGCAGTATGGCCGGTTCCTTGTCCATGGCGGCGCCGGGGCCGCTGCCGCGCGGGTAGCGCAGCACGCAGGGCACGGCAAGGCTCAGCGCCGTTTTAAGCGCGTGCTGAAGCTCGTTTTCGTCTGACGGGGCCATTATGGCCAGGCCGGGTATGCCGCGCAGGAAGCTCAGGTCGAATACGCCGTGGTGGGTGGGGCCGTCCTCGCCAACTATCCCGGCGCGGTCCAGCGCAAACACCACCGGCAGTTTCTGCAGGCAGATGTCGTGGAGAATCTGGTCGTAGCAGCGCTGGCTGAAGGATGAGTACATGGCCACAACGGGGCGCAGGCCCTCGCAGGCCAGCCCCGCGGCGAAGGTGGCGGCGTGCTCCTCGGCGATGCCGACGTCGTAGTAGCGCCCGGGGAAGCGGTCCCGGAAGGCGTCAAGTCCGGTGCCCTCGGGCATGGCGGCGGTGATGGCCACCACGCGCGGGTCCTCCTGCGCCAGCCTCAGCATGGTGTTTGAGAAAACCCTGGTGTAGGTCTGGCCCGGGGAGGATTTCTTTTCCGGTTCGCCGGTGATTTTGTCGAATATGCCCAGGCCGTGGAAGGCTATGGGCTTTTCCTCGGCCGGGGCGTAGCCCTTGCCTTTTTTGGTGATGACGTGCAGGAGCACCGGGCCCTTTATGCCTTTTACGGCATTGAGCACTTCCACCAGCTTTCCGATGT
>JAAYTX010000145.1 GCA_012523635.1 Elusimicrobiota bacterium | reverse complement strand
TTTTGTCTTGTAGGCCTTTACTTCCCTGTATATGCAGAAAGGATCGTCTTTGAGCTTGAAGAATTTCTTTAGCCTGTCCGAAAGCAGTTGTTTCGTTTTCTTGAGGCTATAAGAAGCATGCTTGTCGCCCCAGGCGATTTGTCCGTTGCCTTCAGCCAGTTTGAAGAGCATAACCCACTGGTTATCCGGCAAATGGGTTTTGGCATTTTCACAATCCATTTGCCTGTAATCAGCATGCCAGAGTTTTTTTGAACCGGCGATTCTGAACTTTATGATATGGTGGTTGGGGACGATCATCTCCAGTTCCGTCCAAGCGGTTAAAGCGGGGAATTTATCTTCAATAGGCGCGGCAGCGGGGGCGGGCACCGCTTGCGGAACGGCTTGCGGCAGATTAGCGGCGACATTTTCAGAAAGCTGTTTTTTGAAATGCAGCATTTCGGGGCCATAGCTGTCCTTAACTTCCTTCAGCAGCTTAATCGCCTCTTCGGCCATGCCTAGCGACACATAGCCTTTGTCGGAATACTGCTGGAATTCTTTGCATTTATGGTCGGTCGTACCGAGCATATTATCTAACAACAGTTGCGCTTTAGCTACCCAGGGTAAGGCCAGCTTTGCGTCAACCCGGAAATCGCCTATAACGCCAGGCGGCGGTTCGCGCTTTGTAGCCAGCACACGCCCGCCTTCGGCAATCAATTCTTCCAGCAGCTTAAAATTGTCCATCTGCTTACATTGTATTACCTCTGGCGGGTCCCGACAAATTTCACGCTAAGCGGGTCAAATTCCGGCGCAATCCCGTTTGTTTGGGTATGACCAATACCCCTTATATAGCCGTAACGCCGGAAGAACGGGCCAACGCTTTGGCGGAGGCTTTAGCCGAAGGGTTTTTATACCTTACCGAGCATGATTTGCTGGACGAGTTCCTGAAACCCGAAGCGGGTTCAGATACGGCTTGATGTTCGGCGGTGAAGACTATACCATTCAGGTGCAGAGGACAATTCTATGACGGCGGAAGCCCAAAAGACAAAGCTGATAGCTATTTACACGCGCAAGTCCAACGATGAGAATCTCGGCAACAACGTGACCTCGCTGGATTCTCAGAAATCCTGCTGCCGGAGCTATATCAATATCCAGCAGGCCAACGGCTGGCAGGAGTATCCTGAAGCGTTTGACGATGCCGCCGAGTCCGGCAAAAGTTTAAAGCGCCCGGCCATGCAACGTCTTCTTAAAACCATCAGCGCAGGCAAAGTCGACGGCGTAATCGTTTACAAACTGGACCGGTTGACGCGCAACAGCAAGGATTTCCATTATCTGCTTGAGCTTTTTGAAAAACACAATGTGGCGTTTATATCCGCGACCGAGAGCATAGACACCAAAAGCCCGCAAGGGCGTCTTATGACGGCGATTATGGTGCAGTTCGCGCAATACGACCGGGAGCTGGACCAGGAGCGTTCAAAGGACTTTCACCTGTCGCGGGCAAAGAAAGGGTTGTGGTGCGGCGGCTTGCCGCCTTTGGGGTATGACAGCAAGGATAAGATGCTGGCCATCAACGAGCAAGAAGCCGAGCTTGTCAGGCGCATATTCGGGCTATACTTGCAACACCAGTCCACCATAAAAGTAGCCGAGGAACTGAACCGGTTGGGCTTTAGGCGCAAAACATACCAAACGCAGAAAGGCAAACCCTATGGCGGACAGGCTTTTGACATGGACAGCATATTACGGGTGCTTCAACGCAAGGTCTATATCGGCTTTGTCCGTAACGAGCGCACCAAGCAAGAGTTCCCCGGCCAACATACGCCTATAATAGAGCCAGCGGTGTTCGAGCAGGTGCAGAAGCTATTGGCTTCACGGAACCATCGTGGCGGGGAAGTGCATTATGCCGCCAATAAATACGGATTCCTTCTAAAAGGCCTGATTCGTTGCGGCGAGTGCGGCAACGCCATAACGCCTTATGTCAGGCCCAAGAAGGACAAGGTATATTTGTATTATCGTTGTCTTGAGCAGAACACCGGACAAGGTAAAAAATGCGCGTTTACCAGCATAGGGGCGCGGAAGCTGGAGGAATTTATCATAGAGAAGCTGGCGGCGTTGGGCTGGGACAGGCCCTTCCTGGAGAAGATAGTGACCAAGACGCAAAAACTATCGAGGGCGAGCATCGGTCCGCTTGAAGCCGAGAAGCGGCAGCTTCAGGACCAGCTAAACAAAATTCAGACGGAAATCCAAGGATTGTTGGGCGTTGTGAAGGCTGGTGGTAATTCGCAAGAGACCGGGCAGGAATTACAGCGGTTGGGAGCGGCAAGAACCGAAGTAACTGCGAATATCGCCCGAATCGAGGCCATGGTGGCGCACCGCAAGCAGGCGGTCTACGATGTGGATGCTGTGCAAGGCGTGTTCAAGCGCTTCGCGTTGTTTATCAACAAGATGCCGGTAGAGATGAAGGTGCAGATTATCCGGCTTATGGTGGAGAAAGTCGTGATATCCAACAACCAGCTAGAGGTCAAGTTGCACGAACTTCCCGTCGGGGTTATCCATAACGCGCTATCAAAAAGCGGGGCCGGGGCAGGGGGAAAAGCGGTCGTATTTAGGGGGGACGGTTTTGCCAAACGGCAGGGGGCAGAAAAGACCACAAACAAAAACTGCCACCGAAGTTCGGTAGCAGAATTTGGTCAAGAGTGGCGGGGACGACGGGATTTGAACCCGCGGTCTCTGCCTTGACAGGGCAGCGTGTTAAACCAGGCTACACCACGTCCCCAGCTCTGGTAAGAGAAATAATACTTTAAACCCGGCAGGCCGGTCAATAACCCGTTTCCGCTATTGAAGACGATGTCGGGAAATTCCTAAACTGATTTCTGCCGGGCGGCTTTCCCGTCCCGGGCCGGAGGAGAAAATGTTAGCGTCGCTTGCCAGACAATACAGCGTGTTCATCCCCAACAAGCCGGGCGCGCTCAGCGCTTTCACCAAGCTTTTTCTTGACGCAGGGGTGAACATCTGCGGCATAGCCTCGGAAATCCGCGACGACTCCGGCATTGTGCGCGTCGCCGTAGAAGGCGACACTGAGATGGGGACTATTCTGGCCAAGGCTGGCTTCACCTGCATAGAAACCCCGATACTTTCAGTTGAACTGCCGGATATGCCCGGCGTGATTTACAACATCGGCAGGCTGTTGAGCGAGCATGACATCAACATCACCACCGTCTACGGCGCGGGTTCGCCCGGAGGCGGCAAATCCCGGGTGCTGGTAGCCACCAGCGACACGGAGAAGGCTCTGGAACTGCTGTTGAAGCACTGATGCCGCCCTTCCGCATAGGCATACTGCAAAACAATCCTGTTTTCCTTGATAAGGAGCGCAACACCTCGCATTGCCTGCGGCAGATGTCCCGCCGCAAGGCCGACCTGTGGGTGCTGCCTGAATTTTTCGCCACGGGCTACGCGTTTGAAAACGCCGGGCAGGCGCACGCCGCCGCGGAAAGCGTGCCCGGCGGCCCCACAACCCGTGCGCTTGCGTCCTTCGCAAAGAAACGCGGCTGCGCCATAGTTGCCGGGCTTCCTGAAAAGAGCGGGCGTTTGTATTACAACACCGCCGTTTGCGTCACGCCGCAAGGCGTGAAAAGATACCGCAAGGCCCACCTGTTCGGGCGAGAAAAGGAATTTTTTTCGCCCGGCAACACCCCGTTTTTCTGTTTCAGCCACAAGGGCGTAAAAATCGGCGCGCTTATTTGCTTTGACTGGGTGTTCCCCGAGGCTTGCCGCACGCTTGCCCTAAAAGGCGCGCAGGTGGTGGCTGTACCGGCTAACCTTATACTGCCGTGGGGGCCTTATGTAATGCGCGCGCGAAGCATAGAGAACAGGGTTTTCACGGCGTTGTGCAACAGGTGCGGACGCGAGGGCAGCTTGCGCTATATCGGCTCTTCTCAGGTCGCGGGTGCGGACGGCTCGGTGCTGTTGAAGGCTCCCCGGCGCGTGGAATTCTGCGGTGTGGCGGCTATAAAACCGGAACAGGCCCTTGATAAGCGCCTGACCAGATACAACAATCTTTTCGGTGACAGAAGGACAGACTTGTACAGGCTTTAGGCCAGCCTGCTAGTCCAGGTCCATGGGGTTTACGGGGCGTTCGTAGTCGCCCTCTTCGTGGATGCGCTTCTTCTCGGCGTCGAATTTCTTCAGCAGTTCTTCCTTGTGCTTTTTCATGTCGCCCTGCGCTCCGCTGAAATATTTGTCCAGCTGGGCGCGTTCTTCCTTGCGCTTTTTAAGCGTTTCAGCCACAAGGTCCACGCCTTCTTTTTTCTCCACCTTGTCCCAGGTTTTAAGCACCTTGCCGGTTTTTCGCTCCACTTCAAGGCGCTGGCCGCAGTGCGGGCAGTCCACAAAAATCGTATCGGTCATGACTTGCCTCCGTTTGCCGCTTATTGTACGCTATTTCACGCCCCACAGCACATGCATCTGGCGTTTTACCGAGACATCCGCAAGCGTTTTCCGCCCCTGCGCCAGAGCCCATTTCACCAGCGAGCCCGGAGCGCTTGAGATTTTTCGCACCTTGTGCGGCGTGGCCGGTTGCCAGATTAGCGGGATTTCCCGGTCCACAAGAGCCACAGTTTCAATGGTTTTGAGAATTTCGCCCCGCGAAGCTTTTGAATGCAGAACGGCTTTGACAAACGCCCGTTTACCGCAAAGGCGCAGGAAGGCGGCATGCTCCTGCCACAGGGCTTTACCAGCCGCTGAAGGGAGCTTTATGTCTGCGGCCACCACGTCAGGTTTGCGGCCCAGTTTGGCGTAGGCATGCGGCAGTGTGCCGTTGGTTTCAAGGTGCACCCGCAGGCCGCGCCGTTTCAGCGCGGGAATGAGCGCGTTGAGAAAATCCGGGAACAGCAGTGGTTCGCCGCCTGTCAGCGAAACGTCGCCTGCCGGGTTGTTTTTCAACAAAAGGTCAGCCGCGCGCAGAAGCTGGCGCACGGTGAGGCGCAGCGCCTTGGCTCCGGTTCTGGCCGCGGGCTCGTCGCAGTAGCAGCAGTCCAGGTTGCAGCCCGCGAAACGTATGAAGAGCTGTTTCTGTCCGCAGTACACGCCTTCGCCCTGCACCGAAACGAAGATGTCGGCTATCGGGGCGGAGAGAGTCCTTGCTCTAGAGGGCATTTTACAGCGCCGGGTCCGGGAAGCCAGCGCGGTCGAAGCCGGCGGCGCGAAGTTTGCAGGAATCGCAGACGCCGCAGGGAGTTTTGCCGCCGGCATAGCAGGACCAGGTGAGTTCGAGCGGCACTTTAAGCCTGCGCGCCAGGCGCGCAATTCCGGCTTTGTCCAGATTGATGAGCGGGGTGAATATCTTAAGCGTGCCGCCGTCGGCGAAACGGGTGCCGCGGACCGCCGCCAGCCGCAGGGCCTTGTAGAATTCCGGTCTGCAATCCGGGTAGCCGGAGTAATCAAGCGCGTTTGCGCCTATCACTATGGCTTGCGCGCCCAGCGAATCGGCCAGCGAGGCCGCCAGCGAGGCAAAAAGCAGGTTGCGCCCAGGCACATAGGTGGACGGTATGCCTTCTTTGCCTATGCGTGACAGCGGGATAGCCGGGAGTTTCGCTTTTTTGTTCACCAGAGAACTGGTGGCCAGCCACGGCAGCTCCAGCGTGACATGTGTGAACTGCGCGCCCGCCGCTTTTGCCACCGCTCGTGCGGCGTTTATTTCGCGCAGGTGGCGCTGGCCGTAAGACACGGCAAGCGCGTGCGCGGCGTACCCCTTGCTTTTGGCCCAGTAAAGGCAGGTGGACGAGTCCAGCCCGCCGGAAAGCAGCACTATGGCCTTTGGTTTAGAGGGCATCTGTCACCACCCCGTGGTCGTCTTCCAGAGTTATTTCAGGCAGGACCGCAAGGCTGCCAAGGTCCAGCGCCAGCGCCATGTCGTTTTTGCCGTTTTTCTTGCGTATGTTCAGAAATTCAGCCGGACGCTTGGTGGCCATGAAGCGCTTGATGGCGCGCCGCGCTGCGTTCTTTTCGCCTTTGGCGGCCTTCACGATGGCTTCCGCGCAGAGGTAGTCCTCAACATGGTATTCGTTGAAGAGGGCCGCGGGAACAACCAGCACTTTCCCTTCCAGGCCCCTGATATATTCCACGGCCACCGGGAAATTGGCGAAGCAGGCCGCCAGCACCCGCGAGGCTTTTTTAAGGCTCAGCTGGGCCTTGGTGCCCGCGCCGGTCACCACTATGGCCGGGCGTTTTCTGTCGGATTGGTTGAGGGCCTGCCACGGCGAATTGTCGAAGCGGCGGAATGAAGGCGGATAGTCCAGTTCGGAGAAGAATTCGTCGCGCCGGGTTTTGGCGGCCAGCGCGGCCTTTTTATCGCCGAAGACGCGTATTTTTTTCTTCCCTGATGCCAGCAGCGCGCACAGCGTGGTGGAACTGCGCAGGACGTCAACGACGACGGCCGTCCCAGTCCATGTTCGACACGTCCTGGCTGACGTCGCCGCCGAGATCTTGCAGGGTCTGCGGTTTCCAGTTTTTGATGATTTGCAGTTCTTCGGGAGAGAGGTTATTGACATATTTTATGGCCCTTGCGTGTATGTAATATTCAGGCGCAGGCGCCTGGGAATCTGACAGGGGGCTGGCTTCGCGCAAAAGCTCCCTTTTTTTAAGCACAATGGCGTCGGCGCCGTGTTCGGCGGCTATTGCGCGCGCGGCGCGGGCCTGCGCGTCCAGCGCGGCGGAGTTCTTGTCAGAAACGCCGTCGCCCTTCATTTCACCGATGGCTCCGAAACGGTATTTCAGTTCGGAGTAAGACTGCACCACCTCCACCTGCTCCGGGCTTTTTGGCGGGAATACGGG
>JAAYTX010000144.1 GCA_012523635.1 Elusimicrobiota bacterium | reverse complement strand
GAGGCCAGCGCATAGCCCCTGAAGAAACCGGAGAAAGAGGCATCGTCGGGGAAGCGCAGTTTTGACCGCGAGCCGTCCGGCTTTAACAGGTAAATTTCAGCCTCGAAGAAACTCTTGGCGCGGGTAAGCAGCGGGTAAGAGCCTTCCGGCCTGAAAATGGCGAAGCCGCGGGCTGAAACGTCGGTTTTCTCGCCGGTAAATACAATTTCGGACTTTGCCAGTTCGCCGCCGCGCTTAAGCCTGCGCACTATGCGCGGGTAGCCGGAATCAGTGTTCAGGACTGGGTCGGTGGCGTCGGATACAAGCAGGGTGTCTCGGTCCAGCCACGCGCCGTCGCTCTTGCTTTCCGGGATGAAGAAGCCGCCCTTGACGAAAGAACGGGAGGGGACGTCGAATTCGCGCGTCACCACGGCGTCCTTGCCTCCGCGCGAAAGGGAAACCAGACAGCGGTCGTAATCCGGCGGCAGGCAGTCCGCGCCTTTGTAAACCCAGTTTTCCTTTTCCTTTTTAGCCAGCGCGTCCACGTCCAGCAGGGTTTCCCAGCGCGGATTTTTCGCCAGATACTCGGCCTGCGTCGCGCGCCGCCACATGCCGCGCACATGCTTTTCGTCCTGCCAGAAATTGTAGAAATAGCCGCCACGGAAGGAGGCGTAGGGTATGCGATCCTTGTCGTTGGAAAGATCCAGCGCGGTCTTATAAAAGCTCTTGTACTGAGGCTGCTTCTCCAGCAGGTCCAGCGTCTGCGCGTTGCGCGCCCTCACCCAGTCCAGCGCGGCGGGGGACTGCACTTCCTCAAGCCAGAGATACGGGTCGTCTGCGGAGAAGGCGGGCGAAGCGGCCAGCAGACCCAGGAGAGCGAAAATCTTTTTCATTAAAAACCTCCGTTTGAAAACCGCGAGCGGCGCGGGCTTTAATGCAGATTAGCAAATAAGGCCTTGCGGCGGCGCGTCATTGCGCCCGCTCATGCAAATTCCATAAAATCAGGATTATGAAAATAGCGGTGGCACAGATAAACGCGAAAGTGGGCGACATAGACGGCAACGCCGCCGCCATACTGTCGCGCCTGCGCCGCGCCGAGGAAGCCGGGGCCGACCTGGCCCTCTTCCCCGAAGCCGCGCTTACGGGCTACCCCGCCCTTGACCTGTGGGAGGACCGCAGCTTCATAGCCGCCAACCTGGACGCCCTGCACCGCCTTGCCGCGCAGGTGGGCGAAACCGCCTGCCTGGCGGGCTTCATAGGCCGCAACATTTCCGGCCGGGGCAAGCCGCTGCACAACTGCGCGGCCCTGCTGTACCGCGGCAAAGTGGCGGCGGTGCGCGCCAAATCGCTTCTGCCCACTTACGACGTTTTCGACGAAGCCCGCTACTTCCAGCCCGCGCGGGACAACACGCCCCTGCGCTTCAAAGGCGTGAACCTGGGCATCACCATCTGCGAGGACATCTGGCACGAGCCCATAGAGGGCCGCCGCAAGCTCTACGCCAAGGACCCGGTGGAGGGCCTACTTTCGCGCGGCGCGGAGCTGATACTGAACCTTTCCGCCTCGCCCTTCTTCGCCGACAAGCCGCTGGCCCGCTACCAGGCGCTCAGCCGCATGGCCCGCTCGCACGGCGTGCCGTTCTTCTACTGCAACCTGGCCGGCGGCAACGACGAGATAGTCTTCGACGGCAACAGCATGATTTTCGGCCCGCGCGGCGAACTGTGGGGGCGCGGCAAGCCCTTTGAGGAAGACTTCCTGCTGGCCGACACCGAACGCCCGCCCAAGCCGCTGTCGTGGCGGCGCGAAACGCCCATAAGCCAGACGCACGACGCGCTGGTGTGCGGCATACGCGATTTCCTGGGCAAGTGCGGCTTCTCCAAGGCGGTGCTGGGACTCAGCGGCGGAATAGATTCCGCCGTGGTGTGCGCGCTGGCGGCAAAGGCGCTGGGGCCCAAAAACGTCATAGCCGTGATGCTGCCGTCCAAATACACCTCAAAAGCCAGCAAAGAGGACGCGGCCAAACTGGCCCGCAACCTGGGCGTACGGCTTGAAACCATAGGCATAGACAAGCCCGTGGCGGCGCTTTCGGCCCAGCTTACGCCGATGTTCCGGGGCCTGCCGCCCGACACCACCGAGCAGAACCTCCAGTCCCGCGTGCGGGGCACTCTGCTGATGGCGCTGGCCAACAAATTCAGGGCCCTGCTGCTGTCCACTGGCAACAAGTCGGAAGTGGCGATGGGCTACTGCACGCTTTACGGGGACATGTGCGGCGGGCTGAACGTGCTTGGCGACGTGTCGAAAGACGCGGTCTACGCGCTGGCCCGGCATATCAACGCGGGGGGGACGGTAATACCCGTGCGTTCGATAACGCGCCCGCCCTCGGCCGAACTCAAGCCCAACCAGAAGGACCAGGACGACCTGCCGCCCTACCCCGTGCTGGACCGCGTGATACGCGCCTATGTTGAGGAAGACAGGACGGCCGGCGAAATAAAATGCGCCGACAGAAAAACCGTCCTTTCCATACTGGGACGCATAGACCGAAACGAATTCAAACGCAGGCAGGCCGCGCCCTGCCTTAAAACCACGCCGCGCGCATTCGGAGCGGGCAGGAAGATGCCCGTCGCAAGAGGCTACCACCGCTGATGAAACTCTCCAGAATACTGCCGCCCTGCGCGGCGACACTGCTGTTTTGCTGTTCCTGCGCGCTGGCCGTGACGCCTTCGTCCGGCAAGAAAGACAAGAAAGACCTGATTGACAAGAAACTGCCGCCGCAGTCTTCCGCCTCGCAGATAAAAAACCCGGAAGACGACCTGTTCAACTCGCGCGAGGAGATACTGGGGCCGATACAGCAGGCCTCCACCGCGACAGCCGCAGGCTCCGACTGGGCCGAGAAGATAATGAGCCGGGTGGTGATAAACCTGCCTCAGGGCCCGCTGCTGCTGCTGCCGGTGGTGGACTCAAGCCGCGACACCGGCCCCAACTACGGCATAATGCCCATCTGGGCGCTGCGTGACGAGAAGCGCCAGGCCATCAGCTCGGTCATAGTGCCTTCTGTAAACTACAACCAGTATTTCCACACCACCTACACCTACCGCCACTATTTCTTCCCGGACGACAAGCAGCTGTGGTTCGCGCGCGGCTCTTATTCAACGGTGATGCAGCGGGAACTGTTCCTTAAATACTTCAACCCTGAAGTGGCCGGCACGCGCTACCGCGTAAACGCCGAAGCGAGGCACTGGATAAACGGCAAGGCCTCCTACTACGGCATGGGGCCCGACAGCACCGAGGCCGAGAAGGCCACCTACGCGCTGGACCTGACGGGCGAGGAATTCACCGTGGGGTTCCCGCTGCCGAAAAACTGCTTCTTCGAGTTCACGCATTCGTTCTACAGCTACAAGGTGATGAACGGCCCCATCAACAACATACCCTCGCTGGAGCAGAACTTCCCGACGGTATACAACAGCGCCATCAACCGCAAGAGTTTCCTGAACACCAAGCTGGCCCTGCAATACGACGGCACCGACCATCCGGTGATTCCCAAGATAGGCACCTTCGCCAGCGCTGCCGCCACCTTCTCCAAGCGCGGCGTGGGCAGCGACTACAGCTACACCGCCTACACGCTGGAAACCAAGGAATACTACAACTATAAGGAAGAGGGCAAGGCCGTGACCGCCCTGCACGCCGTGTACCAGTACCAGCACGGCGACGCCGTCCCCTTCTACGCCCTGCCGGTGCTGGGCGAAAGCACGGGCCTGCGCGCCGTCGGCGACGGCCGCTACGTTGACAACGGCAAGCTGGCCTTAAGCATAGAGGAGCGCTTCACCATCACGCGCCTGCCGGTGCTCAAATTCTTCACCGAGCTGGAAGTGGCCCCGTTCATCGACGCGGGCACGGTTTTCTCCGACAACGACGACATCCGCATGAAGGAGATGAAGATAGCCTACGGCGCGGCCTTCCGCATAGTGATACGCCCGCAGGTGGTCGCGGCGGCCGACTTCGCCTACGGCAAGGAAGGCAGCAACATCATCATACACGTGGGCTACCCGTTCTAGGCGCTTTCCAGGACGACAAAAAACCCGCCTCTTCAGGGCGGGTTTTTTATTGCGCGGGAAACGCCGGACTATTGCTGGAGCTGGGAGATGTCGGCCACCACGCCCAGAAGGGCGTGCAGTTCCGACATCAGGGCCAGCCTGTTCTTGCGTACCGCGACGTTTGGATCGTTCACCATCACTTTCTCGAAGAAGGCGTCCACCTGCGGCTTCAGCGACGACAGTTCCTTGAGCGCCGCCTCGAAGTCGGCGCGCTGGGGATGGCGGGCGTCGTTCCACAGCAGGGGCTCTATGGCCTTCTTGGAAGCCAGCATGGCCTTGTAAAGGTCGCGCTCCTGGTCGGCCACGAAGGCAGTCTCGTCCACGCGCAGGCCGGCGGCAAGGTCCTTGGCGGCCTGGCGCAGTATGTTGGACACGCGCTTGAACGACGCCGCCAGCGACAGGAAGTCAGGGTCCTGCCTCACGGCGTGCAGGGCCTCCAGCCGGGCCAGTATCTCGGTGACGTCGGTCGGGTTGCTCAGCGCCGTGCCTGAGGCCAGGCCTATGCCCTTCACTGCGCGTATTTCGTCAAACAGCATGCCCTTGTCCTGGCACACCGCCTCCAGGCGCTGCCACAAAAATTCCTCAAGCGCGTCCACCACCGCCTCGCGGCTCTGGGCCGGGCTGGTGATATCCTCGCCTATAAGGTCCATGGCGCGCAGCAACAGCTGCGACAAAGACAGGTGCAGGCCGTTTTCCTGCACTATGCGCACGGCGCCCAGCGCCTGGCGGCGCAGGCCGTTGGGGTCTTCGCTTCCCGACGGTATCATGCCAAGCGAGAAGTCCCCAGCCAGCGTGTCCAGCTTCCCGGCCAGAGAGGCTATGCAGCCCTCTATGGTGGAGGGTATGGGGCCCTTGGCCCCGGCAGGCAGGTAGAATTCCTTCAGCGCGGCGGAAATGTTCGACGGCAGGCCGCAATGCGCGGCGTATTCGCCGCCCATGTAGCCCTGCAGTTCCGGGAATTCGCGCACCACTTCGGAAGTCAGGTCGGCGTAGGCGTAGGAGGCGGTGTCCAGCACGGCCTTCTCGTCGAAAGCCACTTTCTGCGCTTTAAGCTGCTCGCAGATATAGCCAGCCAGGCGCACCACGCGCTCGGATTTCTGATGCAGGGTGCCCATTTTTTCATGGTACACCACGCCCTTGAGCTTCTCGCGCATGCGCTCAAGCGAGTTGCGGCGGTCGTTGTCGAAAAAGAACACCGCGTCAGTCAGGCGGGCTTCCACCACGCCCTGATAGCCGGTTTGCACTTCGTCCTGGTTCTCGGACACGCCGTCGCGCACGGCCACGAAGCTGGGGGCCAGCGCGCCGTCCTTTCCGTAGACGGTGAACAGCTTGAGTTGGTGGCGGAACACAGTCATTATCAGCTCGCGCGGAAGGCGCAGGAAGTCCTTTGAAAAAGAGCCGGCCAGCGGCACGGGGTTCTCGGTGAGATACACCATCTCTTCAAGAAGGGGGGCGTAGTCGTCGGCGGTGCAGCCAAGCCGCGCCGACGCCTGCCTGATGCCGTCCGCAAGGGTCTGGCGGCGTTTCTGCGGGCACGCCATGACGCAGGCGTCGGCCAGCACGCGCTCATAGTCGGAAGCTGACTTTATGGACAGCGCCTTCGCGCCCGAGGCGTCCAGCCCGGTGGTCTTGCGGCCGGACTTCACTCCGGCTATTTCAAGCGGCACCACCTTGTCGCCGTAGAGCGCCACGAGGGAACGTATCGGCCGCGCGAAGCGGAACAGGCCCGGTTCCCACACCATGTTCTTGGGGAACTGCAGGGCCGACACAGCGGCGGATACGGCCTCGGAAAGGATTTTCTGGGCGGGTTCGCCCTTCACCTTCTTGTCCACGCACAAAACGCGGCCCTTCTTGGCCTCGACGATGCGCACGTCCTCGGGCTTGAGGCCGTGGGAGCGCGCAAAGCCGGCGCACTGCGGGGTGAAGTTGCCTGCGGCGTCCTTATATAAGGAAGCGGGCGGGCCAAAAGCCTCGAGCCTGCCGTCCGGGGACTTCTCCTCCACGCCTTCCAGCAGAAGCGAAAGGCGCTTGTAGGTGCCCAGCGTGCGGGCCGAGACAAAAGACAGGCGCTTTTCCTTCAGCGCGGCGCAGACCGAATCCTTCAGCTGCTCCAGAGCGGGGGGGATGAAGCGGGAGGGCAGGTTCTCCACGCCTATTTCGAGCAGGAAATCTTTCATGGCTTGGCCTCCTCCTTGGCGGGTTCGCAGGCCTTGACGTAGGCCGTGGCCGCTTTCTTGGCCAGGTTCCTGACGCGGCCGATAAGCTGCACGCGTTCGGCAACCGAGATGGCGCCGCGCGCGTCCAGCATGTTAAAGGCGTGGGAGCAGCGCATGGTCATGTCGTAGGCGGGCAGGTAGAGCCCGGCGGCGGCCAGCCGCAGCGACTCCTGTTCCGCCGAGGCGAACTGCTCGCGCAGGGCGGCGGGGTCGGTCTCCTGGAAATGGTAGCGCGAGAACTGGCGCTCCTGCTCAAGATGCAGGTCGCCATACGTGACCCTGTCGTTCCACATCACGTCATAGACGTTGCGCTTCTTCTGCGAATACATGGCCAGACGCTCAAGGCCGTAGGTGATTTCCACGGTTATCGGGTTAAGCGCATACCCGGCCATCTGCTGGAAGTAGGTGAACTGGGTTATTTCCATGCCGTCGAGCCAGATTTCCCAGCCCACGCCGGAAGCGCCCAGGGTGGGGGACTCCCAGTCGTCCTCTATCCATTTCACGTCGTGCAAAGCCGGGTTGAGGCCTATGGCTTTCAGGGAACGCAGATACTTGGCCTGTATGTCGCCGGGCGCGGGCTTTATGATGACCTGGTACTGGTAGTACTTGCCCAGGCGGTTGGGATTTTCGCCGTAGCGGCCGTCGGCCGGGCGGCGGCAGGGCTCTACGTAGGCGCAGGCCGTGGTCTTGGGCGTCAGCGAGCCGAAGAAGGTGGCGGGGTTGAAGGTGCCCGCGCCCTTTTCCAGGTCGTAAGGCTGTATGAGGCTGCAGCCCTGGCGTTTCCAGTAATCCTCTAGCGTGGAGATAATGTCCTGTAAGTTCATCTATGGTCCTGTATCGCAGGCAACGCGCCGCCCGTGCTGCGCGGCGCGCCGCGGTTTAGCGCGGGCCCGCTCAAGGCGGGCCCGCTTCCTTAAACTTTATTTCGTCGGTGCCGGGGCCGGCGCTTCCGGCAGGGGTTCGGGCTCCGCGGCCGGGGCCGCGGGCTTGGCTTCTGCCTTCAGCGGCGCCGACACGGCGGCTATCTCGGCCCCTTCGGTGACCAGGGCTATGGTGATGGTGCCGCCGTTGAGCGAAAGCTGCTGCGGCATCTTGAGCGCGAAGGTGACGGTCTCGTTCTTGCCGGTGTCTATGTCGCGGTCCACCAGCGCCACCTTCTTGGTGAGGCTGACAAGCGCGTCCGCCGTATCGTAGAAGCGGAAACGGAAGCCGTAGCCCCAGTTTCGCTTCCAGAACTTGCCGGTGCTGTTGCCCACCTTGAGCTTGAGCTGGACAAGGCCCTTGTCGAGCTTAACCGAAATCACGTCAAGCGAGCCTTTGGCGGTGACGGTGCTGGCTATGACGCCTTCGTCTGCCGGCTCTATGGCCACGGGAGCGGCGGCCTGCTGCGTGGAAGTGGCCGAGGAAACTGACGGCGCCGCGGCCGGGGCTTCGGGGGCCGGGGCGGCTTCAGCCGGCTTGGCGGCCGCTTCAGGCGCGGCGGCCGCGGGCTGGGCTGCGGCAGGCGCCGCGGCTTCCGGCTGGGCGGGAGCAGCGGCCTGCTCTCCGGGCAAAGGCTTCACCGGCTCTTTGAGCGCCGGGGAAGACTGGGAATAATAGGAATCATAACCATAGGGCGAACCCTGCTTCACGGGCGCGCCGCACGCGGCAGTGAACAGGGCGGCCGCCGCCAGCACATAAATCAGATTTCTCATCGGAACCCTCCAACCTGCGTTTATTTTACACACTGCCCGCCGCGACACCTGCGCGCGGCGGCCCAAATCCGCCTAAATTTTAGCAAATTCCGTCATGTGATTAAGCGGCCTGCCAAGCTGCGAAAGCACAAACCTGTCCGCCACGTGGGCGGCGCGTGCGGCGTCGTCGCGCTCGCCGTCGCCCTTCACCGACAGCCCGGCGAAAGGCTGTTCGTGCAGGCGAAGCCAGAACTGAGGCTCTATCCCCAGCACCGGGCTGTCCAGGCCGTAGCCGGCCAGGCGCATCAGGCGCAGTATGAAGGCGGCGCGCATGGCCTCCACCGGGCAGCCCCCGTCCAGCGCCAGCAGCGCGCCCCGCAGCAGTTCGAACTTGCCTTCGCTGGGCTGGGAAAGAGGGGTCAGCCTGAACAGTATTTCGCAAAGGGAAAGGGCCAGCAGGGTGCGGTCCAAATCGGCGCGCAGGGAGGGGAAAACATTTTCTATCTTGCCGCCGGCGGCGCTGGCCACGGCGGAATGCGAACGCTGGTACAGGCGGTAATCGCACAGCGCCAGCGGCTCGCTCATGGCTTTCAGACGGCCCTGCGGCTTGGCCGCGCCGGGAAAACGCACGTTGATGCGCCCGTGCGCGCGCGTGAAAACGGCGGCCATCCTGTCGCTTTCGCGGGTGTGCTGGCGCAGCAGAACTATGCCCGTGTCTGAAAAATACATCAATACTATTCTACACATTGCGCCGGATATTTACTATAATAACAACGCTATGTTACCTACTTACAGACCAAACAAAAGCAAGAGAAAGAAACACATCGGCTTCCGCGCCCGCATGTCCACGCCGGGCGGAAGAAAGACGCTCAGCCGCCGCCGCGCCAAGGGGCGCCGCCAGATAACCAGGGCGTGAGCGGCTTCGGCTTTCCGAGAAACTGCCGCCTGCTCCTGAACAGGGAGTTCGAGCGCATACTGCGCGGCGGCAGAAGAATTTCACAGGAAGGCCTGGAGCTGAGGTTTGTGTCCCCGCCTCTTGCCGGCCGCCAATCGCGGCTGGGCATTATCGTTTCCAAAAAGGCGGGCGGCGCGGCCAGCAGGGTCCGCGCCAAGAGACTTATAAGGGAAGTATTCAGGCTGAACAGACACAGGTTGAAACCGGCCGCCGACTTCATTGTGCGGCCGCGCACATTTGAGAGACTTGATGGTTACGCAAACGCTGAAAAAGCCATTTCGCTGCTTTGGAGAAAATCAGGCTTCCTTGACGGACAGGCTGGCTGACTGCCTGTCCGGCTTTCTGCGCCTGCTGGTGAAGGCCTTCCGGGTTTTCGTCAGGCCCCTTCTGGGCCCCAGGGCATGCCGGTTCCATCCAAGCTGCTCCACTTACGCGCTGGAAGCGCTGGAGCGGCACGGGCCGTTCAAGGGCTCATACCTTTCCGCGAAACGCCTACTCAAATGCCACCCGTTCAACCCAGGCGGGCCTGACCCGGTTCCGTAAAAACGCGCCGGGAAGTCCGCCGCAACTCTGTTCAGCGACAAAAGGAACTGCTCGCTATGAACAGAAACATGCTGCTGGCTTTCATCCTCGCAGTCGGATTCTACACCGTCTGGCTGAAATGGATAGAGCATAAATATCCCAACGCGGGCAGGCATGCCAAGCCCGCGGTTGCCCAGACTGCGGCCCAGGAGCCCCGGAAACCGCAGGCCATGGCCGCCGCCCCTGCGCCCGAAAGCAAGCCCGCCGCGGCCCCAGCCAAGGCCAAACTGCTTTCCCAGGACGAGATACAGGCGCAGGCCGCCGCTTCAGACGCGCCCGAATCGGTCAGGGACGCCATCCCCTTCTCGGCCGGAAACGCCAACATCCTTTTCAACCCCGACGGCGCGGGAATAGCCAGCTTCCAGTACCGGGGGCCGGTGGCCACCGCCGAACTGATTCCGCACTCGCAGCCCGGCTTTTTCAGCACCATGCCCGGCCTTGTCTTCACCGTCAAGGAACGTACTGAAGACCGCATCACCTTCCAGGCCCGGCTTGACCGCGACGTCACTGTGGAAAAAACCTTCGGATGGTCCGCCGGCGAAGGACTGAACACCCTTGAAATCACCGCGCGCAACGCCTCGAAAACCCCGTACAGCCTGCCCGAATGGGGCATCTGGCTTGGCCCGGGGCTGGACACGGTGGCCAGCGAGAAAAAGGAAAACCACAGCCTGCTCAAGGCGGCGTTCACCGTGGTGCAGGAAGGGCGCAAGCACCCGGTGGTCAACACCCTGCCCAAGCACGAGCCCGACGGCCCCTGGCTGTGGGCCGGCGTGTACAACCGCTATTTCCTGGCCGCGGTGCTGCCCCAGCAGTGGGACAGCCACGCCATCAAATTTACCGAAATAAAGGAAAAAAAGAATAAACTGCCCGCCATCACGCTTTCCCAGCCGGCCGCCACGCTGGCCCCCGGGGAAAGCAGAACATGGAAGACGGGCTTTTATTTCGGGCCGAAGGACTACAGGAAACTGCAGGCCCTCGGCAACGGGCTGGACCGCTCGGTGGAGTTCGGCTTCTTCGCCCCGCTGGGCAAGCTGGTCATGTCGGTGCTGTATTACTTCCACAAGGTCACGGGCAACTACGGCTGGTCCATAGTGCTGCTGACCGTGCTGATACAGCTGGCGCTGTTCCCGCTTACGCTCAAGAGCACAAAGGCCAACGTGCTCATGCGCAAGCTGCAGCCCGAACTCAAGGAAATACAGACAAGATACAAGTCCAACCCGCAAAAGTTGAACGAGGAGATGCTGGCGCTTTACCGGCGCCACGGAGCAAACCCGCTGGGCGGCTGCCTGCCGATGCTGTTGCAGATACCCGTGTTCTTCGCGCTGTTCACCGCGCTGAGGAATTCCTGGGACCTGCACGGCGCGCCGTTCACGCTGTGGATACACGACCTCTCCTCAAAGGACCCGTACTACGTGCTCCCCCTGCTAATGGGGGCGATAATGTTCCTGCAGCAGCGCCGCAGCGCCATGCCGGGAGCCGACCCAATGCAGCAGATGATGATGCAGTGGATGCCGGTGATATTCACGTTCATGTTCCTGAACTTCCCGTCGGGCCTGGTGCTCTACTGGCTGCTCAGCAGCGTGGTCGGGTTTTTCGTGCAAATCGAACTGCAAAAGAAATACGCCTAACGGGCGCGTTTCCATCAAGGAGACAATTAATATGAGAGAAACAGAACAGAAGGGCAAGGACGTCCAGGCCGCCATAGAGGCGGGGCTGGCGCAGCTGCGCCTTCGCAGAGACCAGGTTGAAGTCGTGATAAAGGAAAAAGGCTCTTCAGGCTTTTTCGGAATCGACTCAAAGCCGGCGGTGGTGGTGATACGCGAGAAACGCTGGGACAACAACCGCGGCGGCGGCGGCAGCCGGCGCGACG
>JAAYTX010000143.1 GCA_012523635.1 Elusimicrobiota bacterium | reverse complement strand
GCTTTCTGGAAGGGGCAGGAAGCCTATCAGCTGATTCTCGGGTACACGCCGCGCCTCCTTGCCGCTTCCTTTGCGGCCTATCACCACGCCGTCAAAGTACTGCACCCTTTCGTTGTCGCCTTCCACCACGCGGACGGATACGCGCACGTTGTCTCCCGGCTTGAACGCGGGGAGATTGGTTTTAAGACCTTCCTGCTTTATCGTCATCATGACACTATGCCTCCGTATTTCTGAGCAAATCAGGGCGCTTCCTCTTTGTCAGCGCCTGCGCTTTTTTGCGGCGCCAGGCTTCTATCGCCGCGTGATTGCCGCCCAACAACACCGACGGCACGCTTTTGCCGCGCCACCGCGACGGCCTGGTGTACTGCGGCGCTTCCAGAAGCGGCCCGGTGAAAGATTCCAGCACCGGCGCCTCCTCCTTCTTCAGCACTCCCGGCAGCAGCCTGGCCACGCTGTCTATAACCGCCACCGCCGCCGCTTCCCCGCCGGTGAGCACAAAATCACCGAGGGAGAGTTCCTCGTCGGCCGCGGCCGCCACGAACCGGGCGTCCATGCCTTCGTAACGCCCGCAGACCAGCACCACGTGCCTTCTGGCGGCAAGCCGCCGCGCCGTCTTCTGGTCGAAACGCCGCCCGTGAGGGCTAAGCACCACCACCAGCGAGCCGCGCTTTTTCACGCTTTTCACGGCCCTGAAAAGCGGCTCCGCCATCATCAGCATTCCCGGCCCGCCGCCGTACGGCCTGTCGTCGACGGTGCGGTGCCGGTCCTGCGTAAAATCCCTGGGGTTGGCGAACCCCAGCTCCAGCTGTCCCCGCTCCCTGGCGCGCCCCACTATGCTTTCGGAAAGCGGCGCGTCCACCATGCGGGGGAACAGCGTAACCACGTCGAAACGCATTACGCTATTCTATGTCAAGAAAAACTTTCTTGCCCTGCTTGGAAGCCCCGGCCGAGACAATGGCGCGCAGGGCTTTTATCACCTTGCCGTTCTTGCCTATTATCTTGCCCTTGTCGCCGGCGGATATCCTGGCCTTCAAACGCAGAGTCCCGTTGTCCTCGCTATGGGAAAGCTCGACTTCCTCGGGCTTGTCCACCAGCGCCTTCAACAGAAAAATAGCCAACTCGTTCATAAAGACCTCCCTGGCAGAAACTGCCGTTACTGCGCAGGGGCGTCAGCCGCTTTCTTGGCCGTCCTGATAAGGGAAAGCACCGTCTCCGACGGCTTCGCTCCCACCTTCAGCCAATGCTCCACGCGCGGCATGTCCAGCGTCACCAGCGCCTTGGCCTTGGCTTCCTTGGGGTGATAGTGGCCGACCACCTCGACTGCCGTGCCCTTGGCGGCGGCTGTCTTCTGTATCGCGACGACCCTGTAATGGGCCTGCTTGGGCTTGCCCGTCCTCTGCAACCTCAACACTACTGCCATCTTGCCTCCTTTACTGCTTTGAGCAGTTTTGTATACGAAATTCCCGGCTTTCCCGCGCCGAACACCGCGCTTCCGGCCACAAGGCTGTCTGCGCCCGCGCGGGCGGCCAGCGGCGCCGTCTGCGGCCCTATGCCGCCGTCCACCTGCAGCCACGACGGCCTTCGCGCGCCGGCTATCAGCCTGCGCGCGCCGCCTATCCTGGCCTCGCTGCCTTCCAGAAAGCTCTGCCCGCCGAACCCGGGGTTCACGGTCATCACCAGCAGCAAATCGAAAAGCCCGGCATACTTGGCGGCCCTGGAAACCGGCGTGCCGGGATTAAGAGCCAGCCCCGCGCTGGCGCCGCCGCGGCGTATGGACTTAAGCACGGCGCGGACGTCGGCCTTCGCCTCGGCATGAACGGTTATGAGCCCGGCCCCGGCGGACAGAAACGCGGGCACGCAGTCCTGCGGGCGCTCCACCATCAGGTGGGCATCCACCGCGAGGTTCTTGTAGCGCGAAGCCAGCGCCTTCACCAGCGCCGGGCCGAAACTTATGTTGGGCACAAAGCGCCCGTCCATCACGTCCACCTGTATCCAGCGCGAGCCGGCCTTCAAAACGGAGTCCACGCTCCGGCCCATATCCAGCAGGTCCGCCGACAGCACCGACGGCACTATGACCGGGCCTCTGCCGGGAGGGGGGAGAAGCACGCGCTTCATGGCAGTTCGCGCTCCTCCACCAGCATTCCGTTCACGAAAATCCTCACCTTGGCGGGGCCGCCGCGCGGCACGCTCAAATCTATTTTGGAACCGGGGGCGCGCAGGCCGTTGAAAACCTCGCGTTCCCCGGCCTGGTCAAGCACGGTTATGCGTATCTGGCTCTGCGACGAGCCCTGCGCCACCTCATAGTGTATGCGGCGCATCTCCGCCCCGGAGGACTGCCCGGCGTCCTTGCGGCGGCTGACTGAAATTTCCACACGCGAATCCTTGGTCACCACGGTGTCGGGGCGCGGCTTCTGGGACAACACGGTGCCGTTGGGGAAAAGCGAGGCGGTGTCGTCGGTTACGACGAGCTGAGCCTTGGCCTGCGAAGCCCAGAGCTGGGCCTCGTCGACTGTTTTCTGCGTAAGGTCCGGCATCAGGATTATGCCGGAGGGCGGTTGGCCGGCCGAAACCACGACGCTTATCATGGCGTTCTTGTTGAGGCTTTCGTCGGGCAGCGGGTCCTGCGACATCACAGAGCCTTTCTCGTTAGTGAGCGAGTAGGACTCGCTGACCTCGCCCAGCAGAAGCTGGCTCTGGCGCAAAAGCAGTTCGGCGCTGCGCAGCGGCAGGCCCACCAGGTTGGGCGCGAACACGGCCTCGCCGCCCTGGCTGAACCACACGCGCACTATTTTGCCCTCGCGCACGACGGTGCCAGGCACGGGCACCTGGCGTATCACCGCGCCCACCGGCACGGAACTGTCGAATTCCTCGCCTTCCTTGCGGAGCGCGAGGTTTTTCTGCGAAAGCAGCTCAAGCGAAGCCATGGCGGATTTCCGGCGCAGGTCCGGCACCGCCACTTCGGTGCGGTTGTGTATCAGCGCCTTGAAAGCCCAGTCGACCACGAAAAGGGAGATGCCGAACAGAACCGTCGCCACGACCAGCACCTCAAGCAAGGTCAGGCTGCCCGATTTCATACGGGAAACCGCCTTCTTCAGGTTGGCCACATGCTGCGACGGAACGCTTTTTTTCTGGTCCATAATAAATCAAAAATTCCGCTTCACGCGTAAACCGCGCTCAAGGCTGCGCGAAGACGCCTCCAGGCTTCAGTTTCAGCCCGTTGGCGAAATCCAGCGCCGGCATAGGCCTCTTGCCCTCAGGACGCACGGTCTCCACCAGAAGCAGACTATGTTTACATTCTACAACAATACCGCCAGGCCTTTCAATTGAGGCTATCCGCCCCGGATTCGGGACCGGAATATCGAGCCCGGGACGCTGCGCCGCGACCGCCGTTTTAAGCACCTGCAGGCGCAGGAGCCTGCCGTTTACGGGGCACATCACATAGGGAAGCGGCCCCAGTTGCAGGCCGCGCGCCAGGTTATGCACTTCCAAAGCTGTTTTTGAAAAGTCCAGCCGCGCCAGTTCCTTGCCTATTTTGGGGGCGTAACTGGGCTGGCCGGACTGCGGACCCGCCTGCGCCGTGCCGTCGGCGAGGCCAAGGGCCGTCTCGCGCATGAGTTCGGCGCCAAGCGGCACCAGCCTGTCCATAAGGGACGCCGCATCGTCGGAAATCGACACTTCCAGTTCGCGGCTTCCAAGCATGGGGCCGGTGTCCAGCCCGCCGTCTATCCTGAAAGCCGAAACCCCGGTGCGCGTCTCGCCGTTGATCAGCGCCCATTGCGCTGGCGCCGCGCCGCGATAGGCGGGCAGAATAGAAAAATGTATGTTAACGAACCCCTTGGGAAGCAGAGCCAGCGTGCGTTCCTTCATGATGCGTCCGTAGGCCACCACAAAAGCCGCCTCCGCGCCTGAGCCCAGCACGGCCTGATGGAATTCCTCGTCGTTGCGCGGCTCGGCGCACGGTATGCCCGCTGCCAGTGCGGCCGCCTTCACCGGAGAAGGAAGCAGCTGCTGCCCTCTGCCGGACTTCGCGTCAGGACGGGTAATGACCAGCGCCGGCGGGAAGACTTCGCACAGTGTTTTGAGGAAAGGCACAGCCTGAACCGGAGTGCCCAGAAAAATGGTTTTCATTATCTGCTCGGCGGCAGGCCGGGCTTACGCCTTGCCGTTCTGCTTCTGCCCTGCCTTGTTGGACTGCGGCTTATCCCAGCTTCTGACCACTTCCTTCAAATGGTCCTTCACCTGGCTCTTGTCCACCGGGGCCACCCGGTCTATCAGCAGCTTGCCGTCCAGATGGTCTATCTCGTGCTGGAGGGCCTTGGCCAGAAGCCCGCGGGCCGACAGCTCGTAATGCCGCCCCTCCTCGTCCTGCGCGCGCACTTTAACCTCGGCGTAGCGCTTCGTGGGCGCGAAAAAGCCGGGGAAGGAAAGACAGCCTTCGTCCTCTTCCATCAGGCCGGCTTTCCCTACTATCTTGGGATTTAGCAGCACAAAGCGGCGCACCTGGTCCTTGCCGACGGGAAGCGCTATCACGGCCAGCCTGAGCGGCAGGCCTATCTGGTTTGCGGCCAGCCCGACGCCGTTGGCGGCGGCGCAGGTGTCCCACATATCGCGCAGCAGTTCCGGCAGGCGTCCGGCTATTTCGCCGTATTCCGCGGGCTTGGTGCGCTGCCTTAAAACGGGCTCGCCGTAGCGGCATATTTTCAGTACAGCCATTTCTCTTAACCGCCTTTATTGACCGCGCTTATGCGCTGGAGAATCTGCTCCGGGGTCGCGTCCGAGGCCAGCGACTCTATGAACGCGGGCTGGAACAGGGACGCCAGTACCGACAGCAACTGCAGATGTTTCTGGAAAAATTTCGGGTCCGCCGGCGAGACGAACAGGAACATGACCTTTATGGCTATTCCGGGCTGGGCCGGGTCGGCCACGCCCTGCGGCAGCACCGCCAGCGCCGCCATGAAATCCGGTATTTCGGGCAGGCGCACATGCGGTATGCTCAGCCCGGTGTCCAGCGTGGTGCTTATGCCCTGTTCGCGCTGGAGCACTTTGTCCAGCAGGTCTTCCTGCCTGGCCTGCGGCAGGTCCGCCGCAAGCGCCGCGCAAAGGCGGCCCAAAACGGCGTTTTTGTCGGTTTCCTCGTGCAAAACGATAATGCGGCGCGCCGAAAGCAGCCCGCCTACGCTTATTTGCAAGGCAGTCTTTTTTGCCATATCTGGTGTTTAGCTGAAGCCCTCTGTATCAAAACGCGAAGCTCGTCGTATTCCTATAAAGCTTATTACTCTTTATGCTATCATAAGCCTTTCAGGCAGTCAAATAACCGCAGACAACATGAGCGATCTTCCCGGCCTTTTAGCCCTGTGTTCCGATTCCCGCCAGCCTAACGACAGGACAGATTTCCGCTCTTCCAGGATATACGCCGTGATGGAGGACCCATTCACGCTCTGGTGCTCATTCCATGCGCCGCGGGAACAGGCCGTGCAGGAAAACAGCACCTACGAGGCCGACAAAAGCCGCCGCGAGCATGAAATACGGGCCCGCTGGGCGTCTGAGCATTTTCCGGGATTTGTCGCGGTCGAAAACGTATGGGGGGCCGAAGCCCTCGCGCTTACCCTTAAATACATGGCCCAGGGCCGCCCCGCCATACAGTACCCGGCGCTGTGGTTCCTTAAAGACCATATCTACGGCAAGGCCAACATGATAGTGCGCTCCGATTCGGCCCCGTCCGTGTTCGGCGATTACCACTACACTCTGGTGCAGTTCAAGCAGGCCCTGGAAATAAAGCGGCATTACAGCGTGCAGGGCGCGCTTCTCAACAAAATACTGGGGCTTATGCAGGGATACCAGCCGCAGGAATTCCGCATCTTCCTGC
>JAAYTX010000142.1 GCA_012523635.1 Elusimicrobiota bacterium | reverse complement strand
TTCGCGCTCGCAGCGGCCAAGGCCGGGGCCGCGCACGTGTGGGGCGTGGACACTTCCGCCGCCGCGCTTGAACTGGCCACGAAGGCGGCCGGACTTAACGGGCTCTCGAATGTTGTTTTCAACAAGCAGGACGCCGAAGAGGTGCTTCACGCCGCGGCTGGCGGGCACCTTCCGGAAAAGCCGGACTTTATTCTGCTTGACCCGCCTCCCCTGGCGCGCAGCAAGAAGCATCTGGCGCAGGCGCGCAAAATGTATGTGAAGCTGAACATGCTGGCCCTGCGCGCCCTGCCGCCCGGAGGCTGCCTGGCCACCTCGTCGTGCTCGCACCATGTATCGCGTTCCCTGTTCGATGAGATACTGCGCGAGGCCGCCCGCAAAAGCGGCCGCCAGGCCTTCGTGGTGGAAATGCGCGGGCAGGCCAAGGACCACCCTGTCCTTGTGGGTATGCCGGAAACGGCCTATCTCAACTTCACATTGTTAAGGGTTCTGTAGGAAAACGAAAGGCCCGCGCAAGCGGGCCTTTTTTTTAGCGCCTGAGGCTGCTTTCGCGCCTTGGCTTGCACCAGCACGCCTGTTTGCCGGGCGTGATGGCGTTGCAGAGTGTTTTGAGCAGGCTTTTGGTGTCGCAGGGTTTTGTAAGGCAGGACACCGCGCCGGCGGCCAGCGCCTGGCTTATTTCCTCAAGCCCGGCCACGCCTGTCAGCATGATTACCGGAATGAGCTTGGTGGAACTGTTGGCTTTCAGTTCCTTGCACGCCTCGATGCCGTTTTTGTTCGGCATCTTGATGTCCATTATTACCGCTGCGGGAAGGTTTTCTTTTGCGAGACGGACGGTTTCCTCTCCGTCTCCTGCTGACAGCACTTCGTACCCGTTCTGCTCCAGTAGGCCCGACACAACGCTGCGCACCACTTTGTCATCGTCGGCAAAAATGACTTTGGCTTTGGTCATGGTCACCTTTTACTGCTAAAAAAAATGCCGCGGGTTGGGATCGAACCAACGACACCTGGTTTTTCAGACCAGTGCTCTACCACTGAGCTACCGCGGCGCTGCTGCATTGCCACCTTTGAATAATAGCATTTTCCCGGCCTGCCGTAAATCATCGGCATGACTGTTTTTGCCCGGGTGTTGCATATCGCGCGTCTCATTTTATAACCTAGCAGTCATGGACCTGATCCCGCAGTCCGGGACGGGTACCGAATATGAGCACAGGCCCCTCGGGCCGGCGCCCCGTCTACGGCATAGCAGGCGGCGGCAGGCTGGCATACCACTGGCGGCGCTATCTGGAACTGCTGCAACTTCCGTGCAGACAATGGTCCAGGAAGGCGTCGGACACCTCGCCCCGTAAACACCTTTCGGGCTGCGGCACAATCATAATCGCCATAAACGACGACGCGCTTGAGCCTTTCATCCGCGCTAATTTCCGCAATACAAAAGCCGTCCTGATTCATTGCTCCGGCGTTCTTTCCACGCCGCTGGCCCATTCCGCGCATCCGCTTGCAGTGCTGGGCAGCGCGGGCCATGGCCTGGGGTTTTACTCCAAAATCCTTTTCGTGACCGAAAAAGGCCGCCCGTCCTTTTCCAAATTGTTCCCGGAACTGCCTAATCCTCATGTCGCGATATCAGCCAACGAGAAGCCGTACTATCACGCCCTGTGCGCCATGAGCGGCAATTTTTCGTCTTACCTATGGCGCCGGTTTTTCGAGCAAGGGGAACGGGAGCTGGGCCTGCCGCGCAAGGCGCTTTTGCATTACTGGCGTTCCGCCGCCGCCAATATCGGCGGCCCCTGCGATTTGACCGGCCCGCTGGCCCGGGGCGACGGCGCTACGGTGCGGCGCCATCTTTCCGCGCTGAAGGGCGACAGGTTCGAAGGCATCTACCGCGCCTTCGCCGAGACTTTCGGGCCTTCCAAGGGGGGAATGTGAAGATAACGGATTTCGCCGCGTTCAAGAAAGCCGGACGCAGGATTTCAATGATAACGGCCTACGATTATTCCATGGCCAGAATTGCGGCTTCCTCAAGCGTGGACTGCGTGCTGGTCGGCGACAGCGCGGCCATGGTGATGCACGGCCATGAAAGCACTATAGCGGCCACGCCGGAACTTATGGCCGCGCACACCGCCGCGGTGGCGCGCGGAGCGAAGACCAAGTTCATCGTGGCCGACATGCCTTTCCTGTCTTTACGAAGCGGCCTGCCGGCCGCCATGTCATGCGCGGGGGAACTGCTTAGGGCCGGGGCCGATGCCGTGAAGCTTGAAGGAGTGGACGGGCACGAGGCGGTAATCAAGGCGCTTGTTCATGCCGACATCCCGGTAGTGGGACATGTCGGTCTTACGCCGCAGTCCATTTGCCGTCTGGGTTCTTACCGCGTGCAGGGGCGCGGTGCGGCGCAAGCGAAAAAAATACTGGCGCAGGCCGTCCGTCTTCAAAAACTGGGTTGTTTCGCGATTGTGGCCGAGTGCGTGCCTTCGGCATTGGCAAGGCGCATGTCTGCGCTATTGTCCATCCCGGTGATAGGCATTGGTTCGGGGCCGCATACGGACGGGCAGGTGCTTGTTCTCCACGATGTGCTTGGGCTGTATCCCGATTTTTCGCCTAAATTCGCCAAACGTTATTGCGACGGGGCCGGCCTTTTCGCAAGGGCGCTTTCAGCTTTTGACGGCGATGTGAAGCGCGGGCGTTTTCCCGCCAGGGAGCATGAATGCGCGTGATAACCGATTTGAAACGCTGGGCAGCCCTTCGCCGAAAATGGCGCGGGAAGGGGTTTTCAGTGGGGTTTGTGCCGACCATGGGGGCCTTGCACGCCGGGCACGTCTCGCTGGTGGAGCGCAGTGTGCGCGAACACGACCGCACCGTTGTCAGCGTATTCGTAAATCCCACCCAGTTCAACGACAAAAGCGACCTTTCGCGTTATCCCCGCACGCCGCGAAAGGATGCGGCCCTGCTGACCCGCGCCGGAGCCGATTGCCTGCTGATGCCGGATTTCTCCGCGCTATATCCGGACGGCTACGCCTACCGCGTCAGCGAAAGCCGCAACAGCAAGTTCTTATGCGGGGCATCCCGGCCCGGGCATTTCGACGGCGTGCGGACGCTCGCCGCCAAAGACATCCACGACCCGCTGTTGGCGCGGGTCGTCGTGCTCCGCGACGGAAAGCTGTCGCTGGCGATCGTCTCCGTGGATCTTCTTCTGTTTTCTTCGCAGAAGGTCGTCACCG
>JAAYTX010000141.1 GCA_012523635.1 Elusimicrobiota bacterium | reverse complement strand
TCAACTCGGCCGGCGCCGACGGCCTGTTCTACGGCAATGTTTCCTTCTTCTGGAAACAGCTTATTGCGGTGGCTGGCGCGGCGGTCTACGCATTCGTGTTCACTTATGTCATGCTGTATCTCATCAACAAGGTGACGCCGGTCAAGACGTCCGAGAGCGATGAAAACTCCGGCCTTGACGAGGCGCAGCACGGCGAGGTGGCCTACCTGCACTAGTCTTTCAGTGGGTTGTGTCGGGCGCCGCTTCCCCAGGCGGCGCCCGCTTTTTTGCCCGGCGGCCTTGAAATTGACTATTGTTAACATATAATTGTATATATTGAGAATCCATGCTCGCCGTGCGGTGCACTGGCGGGGGGTTTTTCGTTCATGCCAGACCTTAAATCTTTGCTTTCTAAAATACGGACCACTTTTGTGGGGCCGGTGGAACTGCTTGGCCTGGATATAGGTTCATATGCCGTCAAGGCGGTGATGCTCCAGACCGACAAGCAGGGCTGCCGCCTGCTTAACTGGGCTTATGCCCCGCTTGGGCTGAAGGCCGACGCGTCTCCGGAAGAACGCAAACTGGTGGCCTCCAAAACCATAATGGATATCCTGTCCGCCAAAGCCATGGATAAACGTCCGGTGGCTGTGTCGGTGTCGGGCAACTCGGTGATAGTGCGCTATGTAAAGCTGAACAAATACACCCGCCAGGAACTGGAGCCTATAATAGCCTCGGAAGCCGAACCCTACATCCCTTTTGACATCCGCGAAGTCAACCTGGCCTTTCATATCCTGCGCGAGCTGGAAGAAGAGGGCAAGCGCAAAATAGAGATAGCGCTGGTGGCGGCCAAAAAACAGCTGCTGGACGAACATCTGGACATAGTGACCAGCGCGGGCCTGCTGCCGCTGGTGGTGGATGTAGACGCTTTCGCGCTGGAAAGCCTTAACGAAAAGCTCGGCAACACAGAGGAAGGCCCTGCGGTCATGCTGCTCAATATCGGCCACAAGGTCACCAACGTGGCCATACTGGAAAAGGGCCTTACCCGGGTCTCGCGCGACATATTTGCGGCCGGGCTGGCGTTCAATAAGGCCATAGCCAAAAATTTGAAAACGGACCTGCTGTCTGCTGAACAACTCAAGCACAAGTGGGGCCTTTCGGCGGAGCGGTCTCCTGCGGAAGCTGACTTGCAGATAATTCCCGGCGCCGGAAAGCCTTCAGTCATCGCCGGGGAGGATGTGGCGGCCGGCATAGCCGATGCGGGCTCCTCGCCGGAGCCTAGCAGGGCGGACCAGGAGAAACAGCAGGTTTCCGCTGCTTTGCGCGAAGTGCTGAAAGACCTGGTGAACGAAACGCGGCGCTCCGTGGATTTCTACCTTTCGCAGGGGCACAAGCGCAGCATAAAGAAGATTTTGTTGGGAGGCGGTTCGGCCAACCTGAAAAACCTGCCGGAGTTCCTGGCGGCCGAGCTGAAGGTGCCGGTGGAAATCCTGAACCCGATGGCAATCAAAAGCAATGTGCTGGCGGAAGAACCTCCCGCCGATGTGCTGCCTGATTTGTGCGTGGCCACCGGCCTTGCGCTGCGGCAGGTGGGGGACGCGGCGAAATGATAAAGATAAATCTTATCCCGCCCGAATACCCTGCGCGCCAGCGTGAAAAGGTGCAGACCGCCAGGATAGCGGCCGGCGCGGCGCTGGCGGTGCTGCTGCTGGCCGGAGTGTCGGTGCTGCGCGTGAAAAGCGCTTTCGACGCCGAAGAGCTTTTGAAGGAAAAGCAGCTGCAGCTGCAGACTTATCAGGACAAGGTCGCCAAGGTCAAGGAACTGGAGGCCACCAAGGCTGCGGTCGAGGGCCATCTCAACGCCATAGAGACCCTGCTCAACGGCCGCCTGTATTACACCAATTTCGTGCGCGACCTGCTTAAAACTCTCCCGCACACGCTGTGGTTCACCGCGCTTAACACCACGGTCAAGCCCGGCAACGGGGCCATAGAGTTCAACATCAACGGGAATACCCGTTCGGCTGAGGATTTCGCCGCCTGGTATGCCCGTCTGGAGGGAGGCGGAAGCTTCTCCCAGCCCAAGCTCAACGGCGGGCTTAGCATAGAGAACGACAAGGGCGCGGAAACTTACGGATTTTCACTGAGCTGCACTTACTCGCAGCCGCCAAGGTAGCGACATGGCCGAAAAAGCGAAAAAATCCAACAGCCTTGCCACGGTAATCGTGGCCGTAGTCATGTTCGGCGGAATGGTGAGCTTCGTCTATGTGAGGTATCTATGGAAGCCTTTCGGCGAACGCATAGAGACGGCTCAGAAAAAAATAGAGCAGATAGACGCCGACATCACCAAAGCCAGGGTGCTGAGCAAGAAAATAGAGCAGCTCAACGCGGTGCTGGCGTCCCTGCGCGCTAAAGAGGCCGAGGCCGAGAGCCGACTGCCGCACGGCAAGCAGCTGCCAAACCTGGTGCGCGGCATAACCCAGCTGGCCAGGCAGAGCGGGGTCAGCGTCTCGCGCATAACGCCTATGCAGACCTCGAAGATGCCTTTTTATTCGCAGACCGCTTACGGCCTCAACGGCACCGGCACTTTTTACGATGTTTACAAATTCATTTCGCAACTGGCGGTTTCGGAAAGGATATATACGATAGAGAATCTGCGCATTAGCGCCGGGTCTGACAAAACCGTGAACGTGTCGTTTACCCTGATGTCCTATGACTATGACTCTTAAGCCTGTGAAACTGGCGGTCTTGGCGGCTCTGCTGCTGCCGTGCGCTCAGGCCTGCGCCGGTCAGGCCGCGCCAGCCTCCGAAGTCATTGTGTCTTCAAAACCTTTGTCCTCTGTTTCGAAGGGGCCGTCGCTGTCCGACGTTTACCGCGTGCCGGACGGCGCCAGGGACCCTTTCGTCCCGGTCCCGCCGCAGGCGCAGACGGCCTCCGGCCCGCGCACAGCCAAGTCGCCAAGGGCAAGGGACGCCAAATTCAACCTGAATAACGCCGAACTGTCCGGCATAGTCACAATCGGCAAGGAACGGCAGGCGGTGCTTTCCGACAAGGAAACCGGAGCGTCTTTTATACTGCACCGCGGTTTTATTTACGACTGGAAGCGCCGGCCTGTCGAGGGATACAGCGGCGTGCTTGAGGAGAAACAGGCCACGATTTACGGGCCTGCCGACGCTGTAAAAACTCTTAAGCTGCCGGAGCGCAGCAGAAACGGGAAGCGGAGCTAGCATGGGAGATTTTATGAGAAAGCAAATATTTGCCGCCATTATCGCGATGTCCTTCTGTTCCGGCGCGTCAGCCTCGGACCTGGCCAGCGTGGAATCCATAAGCATGGGCAAGGACAACGCCACGATAGTCACGGACAGGCCCGTTGTTTATGACTCTTTCACCCAGTCCAATCCATTCCGGCTGGTGCTGGAAATGCTGGATACCACGGCTTCCGACAAGGACAAGGGCGGTTCCGGCAAGGTGCTGCGCTCCGTCTCCGTACGCCAGTACACCACCGAGCCAGTAAGCATAGCCAGGGCCGTGTTCAATCTGGACGGGAAGGCTTCATACAACATAACTCAGGAGAAAGAGGCCATAAAGGTTTCATTCAAGGCTGCGGAGCCGGAGAAGGCCGCCCGCTCAAAGGCCGCGCCGGAACCCGCCGCCGAAAAACAGGCCGTGCCCGCCAAGGCGTACTACGACATACTGTCCAATCTGCCCCGGGATGTCTCCTCATTTGACTATAACGGCGACGACGTGCGCGCCGTGCTGGATATAATGGCCGCCCGCATGGGCGTGAACATGGTGTATGCCGACGACGTTTCCGGCGGCGTGGACCTGCATCTCAAGAACGTGCCGTTCAGCGAGGCGTTCAATACCGTGCTGGCCATAAAAGGCCTGGCCGCGCAGCAGATGAGCCCCAGCATCCTGCGCATAACCTCTGCCGCGACTCTTAACAACGACCTCAGCACCGCGCCGCAGATTACCCGCGTCTACCAGCTCAAATACCTTAAGCTTGACGACGCAAAGACCATGGTGGAGAACGTGATAAAGGCCGAGGGGCGGCGCGGCAACGTGAACGTCTATCCCGACGCGCAGACGCTGGTGGTCACCGATATCCCCAGCGGCCAGGATTCCGTGGCGGCCCTGCTGGCGCAACTGGACAAGAAGCCCATACAGGTGCTCATCGAGGCCAAAATAGTGGAAGTGAACCTCAGTAATTCCTTCAACCTGGGCATACAATGGTCGGCCTACGGCGGCGGCGCGTCCGGCAACGGCTATAATTTCTTCGGTTCCGGCAGCACTTCCAATCAGAGCACCACAATAGGGGCCGCGCCTACCGGCGTGGTGGTGCCTTATGACGGTAGCCAGACCACCTATCTGCCGCTGCCCAACAATCCCAAGTCCGGCGGCACAGGGGTCACTTTCCCGACGACTGCCGGGGAACTGACGTTCGGCGCGTTCCGCTTCGGGCGCGTGACCGGCTCCATGTTCCTGGACGCCACTCTGTCCGCCGCCGAGCAGAAAGGCAAGGCGAAAGTGCTTTCCGACCCGAAGGTGGCCACGGTGAACAATAAAGAGGCGAACATCAACATCACCACCCAGATCCCGTACATCACTACGGAGACCACCAATTCCAACCCGCCGATTTCAAAGACCGTGGTGACCTACATCACCACCGGCATACAGCTGACCGTGACCCCCAGGGTCAACGACGACGGCACCATCACAATGCTCATCAACCCGTCGGTAAGCCAGGTGTCGGCGACAGTGGCTCCGGCGGAGGGCGGCGCTCCCGGCGTGGACACGCGCAACGCCAAGACCATAGTGATGACACGCGACGGAGACACTGTCGCGATAGGCGGGCTGATTTACGACTCCATGTCCGACATACTGTACAAGGTGCCGCTGCTGGGCGACATTCCGCTGCTGGGCTGGTTCTTCAAGAAGAAATCCAACTCCAGGCAGAGGATAGAACTGCTGATTTTCGTCACGCCCAAGATAATCTGAGCGGTTTGCCGGTAAACGCCCTGTCCGGCGCTGTCGCGCGGCGGGGCGTTTTTTCATGACAGAAAAAAGAACCGATTATATCCCCGCTTTCGCGCTTTGCGCGGCGCTGGCCGTTTATCCCCTGTTGCGCGGCGGCTGGGACCTGTGGTCTCAACTGGCTGTGCAGCTGTTCCTGCTGGTGTCGGTCTGCGTTTGGGTGTTCCTTAAGCTTTTGGGCCGCAGGCTTCCAGTCCCTCCGGCCTCATCTCTGCTTCCCGCCTGCGCCCTGCTGCTTGGTTTTGTGTCAGTACAGGCCAGCCCGGTGTACAGCCTGGCCAGACCGGAATACCAATGGTGGGCCGTGTCGGTTTCGCTGGCGTTTATCGTCCCCGCCATGAGCGAACGCTGGCGCGGCTATGCGCTGGCGGCATTGCTGGGCGCTGGAGCTGCCACAGTGCCGCTGGCGTTTTACCAGCGTTTCCTGTTCTCCGGCGTTCAGGCCGAGGCCACCGGCCCGTTTTTTAACGCCAATATGTACGCAGGCTACCTGCTGATGCTGGTGCCGCTGGCCTTGTTGAGGCGCAAATGGCTGTTTTCGGCGCTGTTGTTGTGCGGTATTGCGCTGTCAGGCTCGCGGGGGGCGTGGGTGGCGCTGGTGTTGTCTTCCGGCCTTTGGGGTCTGTGCCGCCTGAGAGGGAAATTTGTGCCGGCGCTGGTGCTGTTGTGCTGCGGCTCTGCCGCTGGTTATGTGATTTGGCGCTGGGGCGGCATTTCGATGCATGAGCGCTTGGGCTGGTGGCATGCGGCGCTGGCCATGATAGGTGAACGGCCTCTGCTTGGCTTCGGGCCTGGGTCGTTTGAATATGTGTTCCCGGCTTTCCATGCGCAGGCTGTCGACGGTCTTTCCACCATATACGCCCACAGTTGGCCTTTGCAGTTCGCCGCGGAATACGGTGTCCCGTGCGTTTTGTTGTGGCTTGGCTGGGCTGTATCGCGCCTGCGTTCGCTGGATTCTCCATACCGCTGGGCTGTGATAACGGTATTCCTGCACTCTATCGGAGATTTCACCCTGAACGGTCCAGCGGTATTCTTCGTTTTCTGCTGGCTGCTGTCATGCGGCGAGTCCAGGCTTGAAGAAGCCGCTTTGCCGGACGGAAGACGCGCTTTTGCCGCGGCGGTTCTGGTTCTTGCGCTATCCGCGCCGCTTGCGTTCGGGGCGGCCCGGCCTTTTATGGCTCAACGTCGCCTGATAGCCGCGCGCAACAGCTATCAGTCTTCCTATCCGGCGCATGATTTGGACCGGATAAAGCGTCTTGTTATAGCAAATCCAGACGATGCAAACGCGGCCCTGCTGCTTGCCTCAGCAATGGCCGACTCCGCCTATTCTACCGGCGACAAGTCCCTGCTGGCCCAGGCCGCCATAGCGTATGAAAGGGCGTTGCGGCTGAATCCCTTCCGGCCTGCGACTTATACCGAAATGGCCGCGCTGTCCCGCGCCCTTGGACGGCCTCAGGATGCCGAGCTGGTTCTCCGGCGCAGAGAGGTGCGGTTCAGATGAGCGCCTCTTTTTATATTCTCTGCGCGTCCTGGATGCTGCTGTTGTTGTCGGGCGGCGGCAAGAACCTGATAATCTGGGCCGCGTTCTGCGCGGTCTCGTTGTTTTCCCTGCTGCTGGCGCGTCCCTTGAAGACTGGCCGCGGCAGCTTGCTGTTGTTATGGACTATCTGGCTTCTGGCGTGCTCGGCATTTTCCCTGGAACCGCTGAACAGTTTTGCAGGCATCGGCTTGTGGATGGGGTGTTTCGTGTGTTATCTGGCCGCTTCGTCCGCCAGCCGCAGGGAAAGCGCCCTGTTTGTGAAAATTCTGCTTTGGACGGCGGGTGTTTTCTCGCTTCTGGTCCTTGCGGGCGCTGCTTTCGGGGTGGAGTCCGGAAAATTATTGCTGCCGCCAAACCGCAATTATGCCGCGGCTGTAATTGCCTGCGCTTTCGGTGCGTCGGCCTGGGATTTCATCGGCGCCGAGAGGGGCACGCGCCGCTGCGTCGTTTGCGGCGCGCTGTTGCTGCTGATGCTTTCGGCGCTTCTCGTTCTTAAAAGCAGGGGCGCTTTGATGGGCGCCAGCGCTGGGCTGGCTTTTGCCTGTGTGCAGAGGGGCCGGAAGCGGCTGCTGGTCTGGCTTGGGGGCGGGGTTCTGGCGGCGGCATTATTGGCCCCGGCGCTGTTTTCCCCGATTCTGAAAAGCCATGACGCGTTCCGCTATGAGCGGCTGCATATCTGGGCCTCGGCTTTCAAGGCTTGCGCGGACAAGCCGCTTTTCGGCTGGGGCCCCGGCTGTTTTGAACGCGCCTATCTGCAGAATAATTTTCCTGCTTTTAACGGCTTTTCCTATTACAACTACTACACCGGAAACGCCCATTCCCAGCTTCTTCAGCAGGCGGCCGAAACAGGCCTGGCCGGCGCGGCGCTGTTTGCGCTGTTTTTCCTTCCGCCGCTGTTGCGGTCAGGCCGGGGGGCGGAGCGGGAACGCGCCATGCTTATGGCTTTTGCGGTAATTTCGCTTGTGGACGGCATAATGGCTTTGCCGCTGATAGCCGCCACCATGTTCCTGCTTGCGGGCCTGCTTGATTCCGGGGCAGGCCAGGACGGCGCGTATCCGCTGCCTGCGGCTGTCGCGCCGCTGGCGCTGTCGCTGTTTTTGGCGGCCTACGACACCTATGGCGGGCTTGTGCTCTCTCCGATGAACGGCGAACGCTACGCCGCCGCCTCCGCGTCCGCGCTGACTCCGCCTCAGGCGGCTGAATTACTGTCCAGGGCGGTGGAACTCGCCCCTGAAAACGCCGTTTACCGTATGCGCCTGGCGGCCGTCATTGAGGATACCGGCCTGCGCGGTCTGGCTTGGCCGCAACTGGCGCGGGCCGTGGAGCTGGAGCCCAACTCCCCCGCCGTTGCGCAGCAAATGGCGCTGCTGCTTAACGCCAAGGGCGACGCCGAGGGGGCCGCCGCGTTTCTGGCAATAGCACGCGGCAATGCTGCGCGTTTTGCCGCCTATAAGCCGCAGTCAGGCTACGAACGCGCTTTGCTGGCCTGCGACCCGGCCGCCGTGGAAAAGCTTGAGGCTGCGGCCGCATCCGGGAAAAACCGGAAACGCCGATAGCGGCGGCTTCCCATATTTGGGATAATTAAAACGGTGCGCGCCGCATGACGCTCGGCATTGCATAGCGCCGTACCGGGGACAGATTTTTCATGAAAAAACACCTTTCTGTAATAGCCGGAATCTTCTTTAGCGTTCTGTTCCTTTACCTGGCGCTGCGCGGCGTGGATTTGCGCGGGCTGGTTTCGCTTTATTCGGGCCTCAGCCCGGCCACGGTGGCCCCTCTTGTGGTGCTTTGCGTGCTGGACCTGGTCTGGCGCGGTCTGCGCTGGAAATTCCTGCTGCGCTCAAGCCGCGATATTCCGGCCTGGCAGGTAATCAAATTCGAAACCATAGGCTTCGCCCTCAATAACGTGCTTCCCATGCGCCTGGGCGAACTGGCCCGCGCAACTTTGGTGGCCCGCACATACGGGATATCGCTGGTGACGGTGCTTTCCACCATAGTCGTGGAAAGAATACTGGACACGATGGCCCTGTCCATAGTTTTTGCTTTTTCACTGAGGTACGCGCCGGTGGCGCCGTGGGTGCAGCGTTACAGCGGCCTTGTGTGGGTGCTGATACCGGTGCTGTTTGCCGGGCTTATGGTTTTGTGCCGCCTTGAAGCGGTGCTGGCCTGGCCGCGCGTCAGGGCCTTTATGGCGCGGCATCCGCGCGTGTACGGCATTCTTGAGAAAATCGCCGCCGGGGCCGGTTCGCTGAAAGTGCCCGGCTATGCCGTGGTGATTTGCGCTTTGAGCCTCCTTTTGTGGTTTATGGACGCGGCAGGTTTCGCTTTCGCCTCCAGGGCGCTGGGGTTGGTTCCAGCGCTCTCTTATGGCAATGGCCTCTTCCTGCTAAGCGCGACGGCCGTGGCTGTTTCCGTGCCGTCGGCTCCCGGCTATTTCGGCACTTACGAGTATGCCGTGCGCATGACTATGGAAGCCTGGGGCTATCAAGGGTCATCTGGCATGGCGCTTTCGGGGCTGGTGCATATGACCACTTATATAGTTTTCACCGTGTCCGGCATAGTGTTTCTGTATCAGGCGGGGCATTCGCTCAAAAGCATGTGGCACGGACTGACCGGCGGGGGAAGCTCGGATGCGGGCAAGGCTGCTTGATTTCCTGCGCTGTCCGTTGTGCTCCGCTTCGCTGGAAGCGGAGAATGCTTTTGATGCTGGCGGCTGGCTGGAATCAGGTTTCATTGTGTGTTCGGCCTGCCATGCCCGTTATCCGGTCAATGAAGGCATTCCCAGCCTGCTGGCTGACGGTTCCCACCTTGGCCTGGCCGGTAAAACCAGCGACAGTTTCAGCATGGAATGGCTGAATTACAACGCTTCCCCGGAAGAAGACCGAAAAATATTTCTTGAAGAAAGCCAGACTGAGCCGGAATTCTGGAAAGGCAGGGTTGTGCTGGACGCCGGCTGCGGCATGGGGCGGTATTCGCTGGTGGCGCGGTCCCTGGGGGCTGAAGTCGTGGCGGCGGATTACAGCCGCAGCGTGCTTCGCCTTGTTACGGCTTCGCGCAATGACGCCGGGCTCCATGTGGTTAGGTGCGACCTGCTTCAGCCGCCGTTCAAGCCGGAAGTTTTTGACGCGGCTTACAGCCACGGGGTGCTGCACCATACGGCGGACGCGCGTGCGGCGTTCAAGTCTGTGGCGGCTTCGGTAAAGCGCGGCGGCTATCTTTCGGTGTGGCTCTACGGCAAGGCCGGCTCATGGCGGAATTTCCGCACCAATCCGTTGCGCTCCTCTAGAAAGTTTCTGGAGCCGCTTAAGTTCATGGTCTGGATATTTGTCGGCATTCGCGGTTTTTACAGCGACGCCATGCGATTTTTCACCACCAGGCTTCCGGCCGGGGTTTGCTACGCGCTCTCCTATCCGCTGGCGTGGCTGGGCGCGGTCCCCGTCGTGAAATATCTCACCTTTTCCGCGCACCGCGATTACAAGATACGTTTTTTTGAGAATTTCGACTGGATTTCCCCGCCTTACCAGACGCACCACACAAAGGAAGAGCTGGCCGGCTGGTATGAACAGGCCGGTTTCGAGCCTGAAAAAACACTTCCACACGGTTTCGTGCCTAAACCCGGAGTGCTTGGACGCAAAAAATGAACGACAGGCTTTCGGTGCTGATGCTGACGGCGAGTTTTTATCCGCATATAGGCGGTACCGAGCGGCAGGCTCTGGAACTGTCCAAAAGCCTTATGGCGCGCGGCGACAGCGTAATGGTGCTTACGCGCCGCTTGCCGGGTCTTGCGGCCAATGAGCGGATAGAAGGCGTGGAAGTGTTCCGCGCATTTGCGCCGTTTAGCGGTTTTGTTAATTCGCTCTGCTTCCTGTTTTCGTCGTTTTGGTTTATGGCGGCGCGGCGCTCGTCTTATGAAGTGATACACGTGCATCTGGCTTCGTCGCCCGCTCTGGCGGCCTGCCTTGCCGGAAAATTGTTCAAAAAGCGCGTCGTGGTGAAAATAGGCGGCGGGCGCGGAATAGGCGAGATAGCGGTGTCGTCAAAAACGCTGTCGGGCCGCCTAAAACTCAAACTGCTTGCCCTGTTCAATCCGCAGTTGGTCGCGGTGGACTCGTGCCTGTTGCCGGAGCTTGAGAAAGGCGGTCTTGTCTCGCTGCCCTGCGAAGTGGTGCCCAACGGGGTGGATTGCGAAGCTTTCAGCCCCGCTTTGCCGGAAGACAGGGAAGCGGCTCGGCACGAGTTCGGCATACAGGGAAAAAGCCCGGTGTATGTTTTTGCCGGGCGTCTGGCGGGTGAAAAAATGCTGGGCCAGTTTCTGGAGGTGTGGGCACGCTCAGCGGCGCGCCGCGCAGGCGTGCTGCTTATCGCAGGAGACGGCCCGCTTGAAGCCGAACTGCGTGCCAGGGCCTCGGCATTGAATTTGTGGGACAGCGCCGTGTTTCTCGGCGCGCGTTCAGATATCGGGCAAGTGTATCGCGCGGGGGACGTGTTTGTCCTGCCTTCCGTGGCCGAGGGCCTGTCCAACGCCATGCTGGAGGCAATGGCCTGCGGCCTGGCGGTCATGGCCACTGTCGAAGGCGGAGCGGCAAACGCCGTAGGCGCGGGCGGTCTGTTGTTTGACCCGCGCAATCGGGATGAGATACTGCGCGCAATTGACAGTTTCGCAGCCAACCCGGAACTTTGCCAAAGCATGGGGCGGGCCGCGCGCGAAATTGCTGCGAAAAATTATTCCATGGACTCTGTCACCGAAAGGCTGGCGGTCATATATTCCCAAGGAGCCTGATTATGTGCGGCATATGCGGCGTTTTCGAGAATTCCGGCGATAAGGTGGCGCTGGACACGCTTAAGCGGATGAACGGGCTGATAATACACCGCGGCCCGGACGACGAAGGCTATTACGTGGAAGGCGGCATGGGCCTTGCCATGCGCCGCCTCTCTATAATAGACCTGCCTTCAGGCCACCAGCCTATTTCCAACGAAAACAGCACAGTCTGGGTGGTGCTCAACGGCGAGATTTACAATTTCAGGCAGCTGCGCGCGGAGCTGGAAGCCAAGGGGCACTCTTTCTCTACCAATTCCGATACCGAGGTGATAGTCCATCTTTACGAGGAACTGGGCCGCGACTGCGTGAAGAAACTGCGCGGCATGTTCGCCTTCGCGTTGTGGGACGGGAATAAAAGACAGCTTTTGCTGGCCCGCGACAGGATAGGCAAAAAGCCGCTGAACTACTGCCTGCATGAAGGCAAGCTGGCTTTCTCCTCCGAACTGCGTTCCCTGCTGGCGCTTGACTGGGTGCCGCGCGAAATAAACCTTCAGGCCGTGGACCTGTTTCTGTCCCTCCAATACATACCAAGCCCGCACTCAATATACAGGGCGATAAACAAGCTGGAGCCCGGTCATACCCTTCTGGTGGACTCTTCCGGCAAGGCCGACTTGCAGCCCTATTGGGATTTGCCGGTGAACCAGCCCAAGCTGGAAGTGTCCCCGGACGAGGCCTGCGAACTGGTGCGCGGGAAGCTTAAGGAAGCCACCTCGCTGCGCATGATTTCCGACGTTCCGCTGGGCGCGTTTCTTTCAGGCGGGCACGACTCGTCCATAGTAGTGGCGCTGATGAGCCAGCTCTCCAGCCAGCCGGTTAAAACTTTCTCTGTGGGGTTTGAGGAAGCGGAGTTTTCGGAACTGAAATACGCCAAGGCCGTGGCCGATATGTACGGTTGCGAGCATCACGAATTCATAGTAAAGCCGGAGATGGCCGACATACTGCCTAAGCTGGCCTGGCATTACAGCGAGCCTTACGGCGACCCCAGCGCCCTGCCCACCTATTATGTGGCCAGGGAAACGCGCCGCCACGTCACAGTGGCGCTTAACGGCGACGGAGGGGACGAGAATTTTGCAGGCTACCTGCGCTATGTGGCCATGGGCCTGGCCCATTACTGGGACCTGATGCCGGAGCCGGCGCGCGCGCTGGCCGCGAAGCTGGCTGAACACTTGCCTGAAAAGAACGCCCCGCGTGACTTGTTCTGGCGTGCGAAGCGCTTCCTGCGCTCCGGCGTGCTGGCCGATTTCCCCACGCGCCACGCCAAAATGGTGTGCTTCTTCAACGACGACGAGACCGACAGGCTCTACACCGACGGCTTCAAGGCGGCGCTCGGCTCCTCGCTGCATTCGGCCAAACGGTATCTGGCGCAGCCCTATCAGCGGGCGGCCGGGGAGGATTTCGTCAACCGGATGCTGTATGTGGATTTCAAGACCTATCTGCCGGAATGCCTTATGGCGAAGGTGGACATAGCGGCCATGGCCAACTCTCTTGAAGGGCGTTCGCCGATGCTCGACCACGAGTTTGTGGAACTGGTTTACAGCCTTAAGGGCGGCCTTAAGCTGCACGGCCCGACAGGGACGAAATGGCTGCTCAAGCGCGCCTTCCGCCAGCAGTTGCCGGAAATAGTGCGCGACAGGAGCAAACAGGGTTTCGGCATACCGCTTGGCCAATGGTTCAGGGGCGAGCTTAAAGGCTTCTGGGAACAGCACTGCCTCAGCGCCGCGGCTCTTGGGCGCGGCTATTTCCGCGAGGACGTTTTGCGCGGGATGTGTGAGGAGCACCAGTCGCGCCGCCGCGACCACGGCTACCGCCTCTGGGCTTTGCTGATGCTGGAACTCTGGCACGAGACTTTTGAGAACGGGGCGCGGGTTTAAGGCGTCCCGGACATTGAATATAATCATAGTATGGGGAAACCGCTCAGGGTGCTTATAGCCGATGACGACCCGGTTGTGCGTCTTTTTTTGAGCGACGTGCTGACCAAGGTTTTCGGTTTTGAGGCGGAGGAAGCGGCCACTGTGGCCAAGGCGGCCGAAAAGACGGCTTCCGGCGCTTTCGACCTGGTGCTGATAGACAGGAACCTGGCGGACGGCACCCTTGAGGATTATTGCCGCAAGGCCGCGCGCGGAGGATGCCGCGATGTGCCTAAACTTGTGATATCCGGCGAAAAGCCGCTCAACTGGGATGAGGCGTCCATGACGGGGTGCGGAGTGTTCGGCTATCTGGTGAAGCCCTGCCGCATAGACGAACTTAGGGAGATGATTGGAAAAAAGTTTCCGGGGAGCCTTAAATGAACAAGATAAGGATGTTCAGGTATTTTTCCAGTTTCAAGGCCCAGGCCACCGTGCTGTTCGGACTGTATATAGCGGTGGCGCTGTTCATTCTGTCCGGGATGATAGTGCATCTGCAAAAGACCAATTTCCTCATCATGGCGCGCGAGGATGCTAAACAGGCCATACAGGAGCTGTCCACCACCATACGCAACAAATGGAAGCCCGACCAGCCAGCCAAGCTGAACAAAGCGTCGCTGCGCTCATATTCCGCGCTGGCGCAGATGATAGGGCATAATGACAATATAGTTTATGCGGTTTTTCAGGACCCCTCTGGCGTATCTCAATATATAGGCAAAAGCATCCCGGAATTCGTCTGGATGTCCAATCACGGCAAACTGGACGAAACCACCAAGCGCCTGCTGGTGATAACCGGCGAGGCCACCCGGAGCTTCGCCTCCTATCCCGAAGGCCGGGTTATGGAGTATCTGGGCGCGGTGTATAAGGACAAGAAACTGCTCGGGTATGTCCGCGTCGGAGTTTCGGAACGCAACGTCAGCGCGTCAATGGGGCGCCTGACCAGGGACACCGTGCTTAAAATCCTTGCGGTGAACATAATCATACTTTTGTGTCTTACTCTGCTGATTTTCTACGCCACCTCCCGGTTTGAGCTGCGGCTGAAGAAGATACAAATCAAGGCCCATCGCATGCTGGAGCGCAAAATGCCGGAGCAGGAGGAGCCGCAGAACGTGCTTCAGCAGCTGTCGTTCGAGTTTGAGGAGATAGAGCATCTGGTTTCTTCGCTGAAAAACAAATTCATGGAACTGGCCACCACCATAAGCCACGAGTTCCGCTCCCCCATGCAGGCCATCGCCGGTTATGTGGATTTCCTGAGGCTCGGCGGGGCTGGGCCTGTCAACGCGGAGATGGACAAATATCTGAAAATTATCGGCGAAAACGCCGAGCGCTTTCAGGGTTTCATAGACAATGTGATGGACTTGGTGCGGCTGGACGGCGGCACGCTGAAGATGTCGCTGGCGCCGTTCAAGCCCGGCGAAGTGGTGCGCCGCATGGTGGAGCTTTTCGCCAACCAGGCTTCCGAACACGGCATCAGGCTCAAGGCCACCCTGCCGGAAGAGGAGTTCATGGCCTACGGCGACTTCAACCGCGTCTACCAGATACTGGTCAATCTCGTGTCCAATTCTCTGAAGTTCACGCCTCAGGGCGGGGAAATAGAGGTCGGCGCGCGGAGAAACGGCATGGCTGTGGAATTTTTTGTGCGCGACACCGGCTGCGGCATACCGGCGGCCAAGCAGGCCAATCTTTTCACAGAGTTTTACCAGATAAAGGAATCCGAGCCGTTGCGCGGGTTCAAGGGCCTGGGCATAGGTCTGGCGTTGAGCAAGAAGCTGGTGCAGGCGCAGGGAGGCTTCATCGCCCTTTCCAGCGCCCCCGGACGCGGGACGGTTGTATCATTCCAGCTGCCGCAGGGCGTTAAGGCGGCCGAAGCGGCGGAGCCCAAGCCATGAAGAAGAAAAGCGTTTTCCTGTTGGAGGACGACCCGGCCATACAGCGTCTTATCCAGCAGATACTTGTGAAAGAGGGCTACCGCGCCCATGTCAACAAGACGCTTGAGTCCGCCCGCCGCACAATCCGCCAGTGCCGGCCCGACCTCATAATACTGGACAGGCGCCTGCCGGACGGCGACGGCCTGGAGTTCTGCCGCGACCTTAAAAACCTTCTGCCGGCCCCGCTGCCGCCGGTGCTGTTTCTGACCTCCAAAAACAGCACCACGGATAAAGTGCTGGGCATTAAAATGGGCGGGGACGATTATCTTACAAAGCCGTTTCAGGTGGACGAACTGCTGGCCCGCATAGAAGCCCTGCTGCGCCGAAGCGGGAGCCAGGACGCCGCGCCTCCGCCCGTTTTGTCGCACGCCGGGATTGAACTGGATTCTGAGAAGCATTCCTGCATAGCGGACGGCCGCGAGAAAGGACTTTGGCCCAAGGAATTTGAGCTGTTGCGGCTGTTCCTGTCCAAGCCCGGCAAGGTGATAAGCAAGGAATTCATCTCCCGCGAGATATGGGGGCATGATTTCATAGACACCTCCCGCGCCATTGAGATGACCGTGCGCCGTTTGAAGAACAAACTCGGTTCCAAGGGCGCTCTGCTGGTGACGGTAAAGGGCTATGGTTTCAAACTGGAAGCGGAGACAAAGCGTCATGCGCGCAAATAACCGTTCGGGCTGCGGTTCGGGCCGCACCATGTTCTGCACGCGCCGGTTTTCAAGACGTTCGCGACGGGAATTCTACAGCGCGATATCCCACGTGTTCCGCGGCCCGATGGTGGGCGCCACCGGGTATATCGATTATTTGTTCAAGGGTTATTCCGGCACGCTCACAAGGGACCAGCAGCTTCAGCTGGTGCGGGCCCGCGAATCCCTGCTGTCGCTGACCAGCGCCGTGAACGCCTTTTTGGACCTGGTTTCATTCGACCTGGACCTGGCGGGCCTGCGCCTTAAGAAAACCGATTTGGCGGCAGCGGTGGCCGACACCGTGGTGCAGTTGCGCTATCTGGCACACAAGCGGAAAACGCGCATCAGCCTGGTAAGCGCGGAAGCCGGCATTTTTGTGCGCGCCGACCGCGAATGGCTGAAAACCATGCTGCAGGAACTGGTGACCGGCGTACTGCTGCTTTCGCCGGAGAACAGCCAGATGACGGTGCAGCTTTCCCGCGCCGGGCGGCGCGTTTCTCTTGGCATATACAACTCATCTCCGCGCGACGGCGCGAAGCCTTCCCCCTTTCTCTTCAAGCCCTTCTCCAGCGAACCGGTGAAGGGCGCCCCGGGCGGAAGGCGCGGCGGCCTGGGCCTTAGCCTGGCGCACCGCATAGCGCTGGCGCACGGTGCGCGGGTGCGGGCCCGTTCCGGAGCGGCGGGTTATATTGAGATAGTGATGGATATGCCGCAGGCCTAATTTCTTCCAGGAGCCGGTGCTTTTTATGGAACAGGTGGATATAACAGTCATAGGCGCGGGCGTGGTGGGGCTGGCCGTTTCCGCAAAGCTCGCGGCTTCAGACAGGACGCTGGTCCTGCTTGAAGCCAACCCGCGTCACGGGCAGGAAACCAGCAGCCGCAACAGCGAGGTTATACACGCCGGAATGTATTATCCGACCGGCAGCCTCAAGGCGAAATTCTGCGTGCGCGGCAAGGACCTTATTTACGAATATGGCGCCAAGCACGATATTAAATGCCGCCGCACCGGAAAAATAATAGTGGCGCATTCCGCCGCGGAAGAGAAGACGATACGGCATCTTTATGAACTGGGCACTGCAAACGGCCTTGGCGACCTGCGCCTTATTTCGGCGCAGGAAACCGCGCGTCTTGAGCCGGCCATAAAAGGCGGACCGGCGCTTTTGTCGCCTTCCACGGGTATTTTCAGCGCGGACCTGTTCATGGACGCGCTGCTGGCGCAGGCGCAGGACGGCGGGGCCATGCTGCTGACCCAGTCCCCCTGCACGGCGCTAGAGCGGGCGGCGGGTGGCTACAAGGTGACGGCCATGAACCAGGAGCCGTTTCTTTCAAGGGTGGTCATAAACTGCGCCGGGCTGAACGCGGATAATGTCGCCGCCATGATGGGCATAGACATAGATGCCGCCGGATACCGACAGCAGTTTGTGAAAGGGGAGTATTTCAGGCTTAAAAGCCCGCGGGCTATTTCCATGCTGGTGTATCCTCCGCCCGGAGAGGTGAGCCTGGGCATACACCTCACGCCGGACACGGCGGGAGGCGTTCGCGTGGGCCCCAGCGCCTTTGTTTTTGACCGCAAAGATTATTCGATAGACGAAAGCCACAAGCCGGAATTCGCGGCCGGGGCTTCCCTGTTTCTTAACGGAGTGACCGAGAAAGACCTGATTGCCGATACCGCTGGCCTGCGCCCGAAGCTGAAAAGCGCCTCAGGGCATTCCGGCGACTTCATAATACGCCGGGAGGACGACAGAGGCCTCCCCGGCATTATCAATCTCGTGGGGATAGATTCACCAGGCCTGACATCTTCACTGGCCATAGCCGAACATGTCAGCGGTCTGGCAAAGGATCTGCTGTGAGGCGCGTGGCGTTTTTCAGGCACGGACATTCGCCTAACGCGGTGGCTGCCGGTGTGGATTCGGATTTTGACAGGCCCCTTTCCGAACACGGGCGGCAGGCCGTGCGCGATTCCGCTCAAAAGCTGAAGAACTGCGGCGTCAAGTTCGGACTTATAATAGCCAGCCCGCTTGTCCGCGCAGCGCAGACCGCCGAGCTTCTGTCCGAAGTGATGGATGTCCCCTCTTCCACTCTTCAGGCTTTGGACGGCGCCAGCGGCCCGGCGCGGGTCTGGCGCGAACTTCTGCCTGAAATTTCGGTTCGGGAGGCCGTGCTTGTGGTCGGACACCAGCCCGGCATGGGCATTCTGGCAGGCGCGCTGCTGCGCAGGCCCCCGTTCGGGATGGAACCCGCTGATTTTGTGCTGTTGAAGCTGGATAAGGATTTCGACCCCGCTTCCGGTCTTCCCGGAGCGGCGGAACTTGAACTGTCTTCGTGCGAATGAAATGAACATACTGCAATCGCTGGTGCTTGGCATCGTACAGGGGTTTGGCGAGTTTCTGCCTATTTCGTCGTCCGCGCATCTGGCGCTGCTGCCCTGGCTGATGGGCTGGGAATACAAGGGACTCAGTTACGACGTGGCCCTGCATCTGGGCACGCTTGGCGCTGTGCTGGTCTATTTCAGGCAGGATTTCATGGACATGGCGCGCCAATGCCTTAAGCCCCGCGTTTTGATATCGGACAGCCGTGTCTGGAAGCTCGCTCTGGCCACAGTGCCTGCGGGTTTGGCTGGAGTTCTGCTTGAACATAAGGCCGAGACGCTGTTCCGCCACCCGGCATGGATGGCCGTGAACCTGATGCTGTTCGCCTTAGTGCTGGCCTGGGCCGATTCGGCGGATAACGACTCGCAGGAACGAGAACTCGGTTACAGGGATTTTTTCATTATAGGCTGCGCGCAGGCGTTGAGCATCATGCCGGGAGTATCGCGTTCCGGCATTACCATAACAGCAGCTTTGTTTTTGGGAACTTCACGCGCCAGGGCTGCGCGTATTTCTTTCCTGCTTTCCGTGCCGGTTATCGCCGGGGCCGGATTGCTTGAACTGCGGCATATGCAGTTGGCCGAACTTGGCTGGGAGTACGCCGCAGGTTTTGCGGCCTCCGCGCTCTCGGGCTGGATTGCGATCAGTTTCCTGATGGATTATGTGCGGCGCAGCAGCTACAGGCTTTTCGTGGCGTACAGGCTCGCGCTTGGCGCCGTTCTGCTGGCGCTGGTCTTCCTGCGCTAGGCCTGCAGTTTGGGCTGTTCGCCGGGATTGACCACCGGGAAAGTGATGGTTATCCTGGCCCCGCCTTTTTCCCTGTTCGTGAATTCGATGCTGCCCTGATGGTTGTGCACTATGCGCTGGCACACAACCAGCCCCAGGCCGGTTCCTTCGCCCGGTTTTTTTGTGGACATGAAAGTTTTAGGCCCGTTCTGCAGTATACTCTCCGGGAAGCCTTTCCCGGAATCCTCCACCATGGCGGCCAGCGTTTGCCCGTCCTTGGACGGCTTGATGGTGAGCGTTATCTGCCCGCCGCCTGGCAGCGCGCCCATGGCGTTGAAAATCAGGTTCAAAAACAGTCTTTCCAGATAAGTGAAGTTTCCGTTCACCTTGGGCATTTTGTCCGCGATGTGCCTGGCAAGAGAAACTTTCTTTTCGGAAAGCAGCGGCGAGGCTATGGAAACGGCGGAATCAAGCGGGTCGCGCAGGTCCAGCGGTTCCAGAGGATACTTGTCGCCCTTGGCTATGCTGAGGGTGTTTGAAATTATGTTTTTGCACAGCAGGGCGGCGTCTATTATGCGCTTTATGTCGGACTTGCCGCGCTCCGGCAGGTCCTCTTCCATGCTTACAAGGCGCGCGCTGCCCAGGATGATGCTTATCGGCGTGCCCAGGTCGTGCACTATGCCTGCCGTCATCTGACCGACTTCCATTATGCCTGCTGTCGCCTGAGTGTCCTGCGTCACCTGCTTGCGGTAGGTTACGGCCTCTTGCGACAATCTGTCAAGTTTCTCGCGTTCGGCGTCCAGTTCGTCCTCTACTTTTTCCTTCTCGGCGGCGGCGCTGCGCATCAGTATGGCGCCTATTATCAGCACGCCGGATTTTCCTGCGAGTTCGTACATCAGGTCCGGGTCCCAGCCGGAGGATATCGGGTCGCCGTAGAACAGGGCGTTGAAAGCGACGGTGAGCAGCGTGGTCCAGGCCAGCTGGCGGGTTTCAAGCAGTATGGCGGCAGTCAGCACAGGCAGGAGATACATCACCCACAGGTAGGAGTGCGGCCCGCCCGAATAATACACTATGCCGCCTATCAGCAGACAGTTCCAGACCACCACCAGGTCGATAAGCCAGTAGCGTATGCGCAGGTTGGTGAGAATGTAATTGGTAAGGAAGTTGGAGGCGACGAACAGGGCCAGCAGCCAGAGTATTTCCGGGTAGACCAGCAGCGGATTGTTTCTGGCCAGTACGGCTATGAGGGCCAGGAAGATGGCGAAAATGGCGTGATATTTGGTTGTCAGGAAGCTTTTTTTGGGCGATGAAAGCCTGGAATAGCCCTGAATGAAGCCGATGATTTTACTCCACATACGGATTTCTCCTGTGCAGTTAAAGGGAACGAGTTCATTCTATCATGAGTGGCGCGCGGGGCTCAATGCCAATATCGGCACTGTTTCCGGGCGTTGTTTTTTGCGGCGGAAAGTTGTTAAATGGAGACCGGAAAGGCGGCGACGCCGCCTTTTATTATTTTGTATGACGGAGGCTTATGTTCAAGATTCTTAAGTCCGCTTTGACCGAAAAAAGCTGCGAAGGCTCTTCCGAACGCCTGCTACAGCTGTGTTTCGGCTATTTCGCGTCCTATGTGGTGACGGGAATGCTGGTGAAAATTTTCACCGATGCCAAGCCCGGCTATCCCGGCATGGATCAGGTGACTTTCCTGGTTTACAGCACCATAGGCGGCGGCCTGGTGTGCCTTGTGGTGGTGCTGGCCCTTGGCTGGTACAGGCTCAAGTCCTACCAGTCCACCAGGGCGCTGGGCTTCACCATGCCGGCGGAACTGCTTTACATAATCCCTTCCGGCATCTGCACGGCGGTGGTCATACCCACCACCACCATGATGTACCTGCTGCCCATTTCGGTCATGGTGGCCATGACGATCATGCGGTCCAGCATCATCATAGTCAGCCGCATCATAGACGCGATACAGATACATCAGGGCATACTGCACAAGAAAGTCTATAAGGAAGAGAATATCGGCGTGGTGTTCGCGCTGATAGCCGCCTCCACACAGCTGTTCTGGATAAAACCCGGAGACTTCGACTTCGTGCACAACCCCGTGGCCATGACCATACTGGCCAGCTATATAGTGGCCTATGCCACCCGCATATACATAATGAATTACTACAAGAACACCAGGCCCAAGGGCATGCCGCAGGACAACAAAGGCTTCTTCGCCGTGGAGCAGCTGGCTTCGTCCGGCACCATGCTGGCGGTGGGCCTTGTGATGTTCTTCGCGGTGGTGCCGTCGTCCGATGCCAGCCCGATGGCAGTCTATCAGCGCGCCTTCAGCCAGCCGCACAGCCTGTGGTTCTGGGGCATAGTGGCGGGCATGCCTTACGGCGTGGGTGCGTTCTTCTCGGTGTTCCTGTTCATGTTCAAGGGCCGCACAGCCACTTTCGCCGGGCTGGTGAACCGCCTCACATCGCTGGTGGCCGGCACGGTGGCGACGCTGCTGCTGTACTTCTGCTGCGGCGGCAAGCTGCCCAAGACGGCGGACTGGATAAGCCTTGTCTTCATCTTCATAGCAGTGCACTACCTGGCGCTGGCCGAGCGCAAGCGCACCGCCGAAATGATAGCGGAGAAGGAACTGGCCTGCCCGCCGTCCGGGCAGAAATAGCTCCCGCGCGCAAATTGCAGTAAAAGAGAAACCCGGCGGACCATAAGGTCCGCCGGGTTTTTCAATTGAGTGCTGTTGCGGCTCAGGCCGGCACGCACACCTTCGCGGAAGTCCCGGCTTTCTGGCGGAGCTTCGCCGTCATGTCGGTCTTCTCCCAGGGGAAGATGTCGCGGCCGAAATGGCCGTAGGCAGCCGTCTTCTGGTAGATGGGGCTGCGGAGCTTCAGGTGGGCGATGATGCCCTTGGGCGTCATCGGGAACACCTGGCGCACGATGTTGGAAAGGTCTTCGTCGGGAAGAACTCCGGTCTCGTGGGTGTCAACATACAGGCCCACCGGGTCGGCCACGCCGATGGCGTAGGCCAGCTGTACCGTGCATTCCGAGGCCAGCTTGGCCGCCACGATGTTCTTGGCTATGTAGCGGGCCATGTAAGCCGCCGAGCGGTCCACTTTCGTCGGGTCTTTGCCGGAGAAGGCGCCGCCGCCATGCGGGGTGCGGCCTCCGTAGGTGTCCACGATGATTTTGCGGCCGGTCATGCCGGTGTCGGACTGGGGGCCGCCCACCAGGAATATGCCGGTGGGGTTGATGTAGAGCTTGGTGTCCGAGTCTATCCACTTGCCCACGACGGGCTTCACAATTTTCTCGATCATCTCGCGGCGCGACTTCTCGGTGATGTGGCGGCCGGTCTTGTCCACGACTTCAGAGGTGTGCTGGGAGGAGATCACCACGGCGTCTATGCGCACGGGTTTGCCGTCCCGGTACTCTATGGTGACCTGGGATTTTCCGTCCGGGCCCAGGTAAGGCAGGATGTTCTTCTTGCGCACTTCGGTGAGGCGCAGCGCCAGCTTGTGGGCCAGCATCATGGCCAGCGGCATTAGTTCCTGCGTTTCGTCGCAGGCGTAGCCGACCATAAGGCCCTGGTCTCCGGCGCCGTCCTGGTCCACGCCCTGGGCGATGTCCGGGCTCTGCTTGCCGATGACGTTTAGCACGGCGCAGTTTTCGTAGTTGAAGCCGTACTTGGAATGGGTGTAGCCTATATCCTTTATGACGTTGCGGGTGATGCCGTCTATGTCAATCCAGGATTTGGTGGTTATTTCGCCGCCCACCACCACCATGCCGCGGGTGATGTAGGTCTCGCAGGCTACGCGGGCCTTGGGGTCGGTCTTGAAAATGGCGTCAAGCACCGCGTCTGAAATCTGGTCGCATACTTTGTCGGGGTGTCCTTCGGTCACCGATTCGGAGGTGACAAAACACTTGCCTTTCTTTATCATTGGTTACGCTCCTGTCCGCCACATTTGCCTTACGCCCAAAAAAGCGCGGGGCTTGAATATATTATATACTTTATAAGCGCTTCTGTTAACAGGCTGTTTCTGTTTGGGCGCAGGCGGTTCCCGCGCAGCGGACCGCTTTCCGGTTGCATTTCACCGGGCAAATTGATAAACTGTATTACCGAGTTAAAACGGTATATTATCGCTATTCAGGAAAATTTATGAGTCAGAAAACATGGCTTCCCTTGAAAACCGAAGCAGAGGCTTCGCGGAAATGGCATCATCTTGACGCCAACGGCGCAGTGCTGGGCAGGCTGGCCACCCAGATCGCCAAGCTGCTTGTAGGCAAGCACAAGCGCACCTACACCCCGTCCGTGGACTGCGGCGACTTCGTCGTCGTCACCAATTCCGACGGAGTGAAGCTCACCGGCAGCAAGGCCGAGCAGAAATTTTACTTCCGCCATTCCGGCTACAACGACGGCGCGAAGATGATTCCGTTCCGCCGCCAGATGGAGCGCGATTCAACCAAGGTCATACACCTGGCCGTGAAGCGCATGCTTGATTCAAACCATCTGCGCGCGCGCAGAATGAAGCGCCTGAAGGTTTTCACCGGCGCGGAATCCACGATTAACACCGGCAAGACCGTGAAAGCGGCAGCCTGAGAGGGAATAATATAATGGAAAAACAGACAACAGCCACCGGCCGCCGCAAAACCGCAATCGCATCGGCGCGCCTCGTGCCCGGACAGGGCAAAATCACCGTCAACGGCAAGCCTTCCGAACAGTATTTCGGCGGCTGCATCAGGCTTCGCGGCGAAATAGAAGCCCCGATAAAACTCATCTCCGAAGCGGGCGCCTTCGACTACAAGGTCAAGGCTGTCGGCGGCGGCATAGCCGGACAGGCCGGCGCCATACGCCACGCCATCTCCCGCGCGCTCGCTGGCATGGACCTTGAAAAACGCAAGGTGCTCAAGAAAGCCGGCTATCTTACCCGCGACCCCAGAATGGTCGAACGCAAGAAGCCCGGCCAGCCCAAGGCCAGGAAGCGCTTCCAGTTCTCGAAGCGTTAAGCCGCAGGGCAGGAATGTTTTACGGAGCGGGCGGATTATATCCGCCCGCTCTGTTTTTTGTAATATAGGCTTAGACTTTTTCCCTCGGGGGGAAGAAAAATGCGCGCCGTTGCTCTTTTTTTGCTGCTGCTGCCGGTCCTTTGCGGTTGTTCAAAGCCCGAGCGGCTGGTGATTTACGCCACGCCCGGCGCGCGCGGCGTTTTCTGGAGCCGTCATGAAGGCGGCAAGCAGTTGGGCGGGCTTGGCGCCTTCGCCAATCTTGTCTCCGGCGAGACGGCGCCGCGCCTTGTGCTTGGCGGCGACGGCTGGTTCCTGGGCGCAAAGAGCGATGCGCGCGACAGGGGCCTTGCTTCGGCCAAGTTGATGAAGGAAAGCGGTTTTGACGCCGTGCTGGCCGGGCCGGATGAATTCGTTTTCGGGCTGCAGAATCTTCAGTATATAGCGGAGGTTTCAAGCCTGCCTATAGTCGGCTACAGCATGCACGGCGACGGCCGCCGGAAAATGCTTT
>JAAYTX010000140.1 GCA_012523635.1 Elusimicrobiota bacterium | reverse complement strand
GGTTGGCACTGCCGCTCTAGACTAACAAAATATTGTCCCGGCAACAAGGGACGCGGCCCGCCGCTTCTGCGACTGTATTTATTTTTGCTATGATTTATGCAAGATAAGTTCTTTACCAATCGACATATGGGCAAGCGCCGAATAGCACGCGAATACTGCCTCCAGGCTTTATACCTGGCCGATGCGGCCGGGTTCACAAGCCGGGACATCGCCGTCGCGCTTGAACTCAACTCCCCGCCCCCGCAGCACGATTCACTTGATTTCGCGAAAAAACTTCTGGAAGGCGCGCTGGAACGCCTGCCTGAGATAGACAATCTTCTGCAGGAAAACGTCCAGAACTGGAACCTCAACCGCCTTTCGGTGACGGACCGCTGCGTACTGCGCCTGGCCGTGTACGAACTGCTCTTCGACAGGCAGACGCCCGCCGCCGTGGTGATAGACGAAGCCATAGAGCTGGGCAAAAAATTCTCGACCGAAAACTCCGGCCGCTTCATCAACGGCATACTCGATAAAATCCGCATAAGCAAACTGCCGGAGCAGACCCCCCCGCCGGCCGATGCCACAAACCCCTGAACAGGAAATAGAGGCGCTACGGGCGGAAATACGCCGCCACGACACGCTTTACCACGTGCTGGACAGCCCGGAAATCTCGGACGCGCAGTACGACGCGCTTGTGAACCGGCTCAAGGCGCTGGAATTCCAGCATCCTGGCCTGGTGACGCAAGATTCCCCCACACAGCGGGTCGGGGCGGCTCCGTCAACCGAATTCGCCCCGGTGAAGCACCGCACGCCCATGCTTTCGCTGGACAACTGTTATGACGAACAGGCTTTCCTGCAATGGGTGGAGCGGGTGCGCAAGGGCCTTGCGGAACAGCAGTTTGAACTGGTGGCCGAGGCCAAGATAGACGGCCTCTCCTGCGCGCTTGCCTATGCTAACGGAGCCCTGTCTGGCGCGGCCACGCGCGGCGACGGCGATACCGGCGAGGATGTGACGGCCAACGCCCGCACCATAAGCGCCATACCGCTAAGGCTTGCGGGAAGCCACTCCGGCGAGACGGAAATACGCGGCGAAGTCTACATGGATAAACGGGATTTCGAGAAGCTGAACAACCGCCAGACCGCCGAAGGCAAAGAGCCTTTCGCCAACCCGCGCAACGCCGCCGCCGGAAGCCTGCGGCAGAAAAACCCGGCCATAACCGCCAGCCGCCGCCTTAAATTTTTCGCGCACTCTTTCGGCAGACTGCCGCAAGGCATGGAAATAGCCCAACATTACGCCTTTCTGGAAGCCTGCCGCCAGTGGGGCGTGCCAGTGTGCACGGTGAGGAAGCTTTGCAGGGACGGCCAGGAAGCACTTGAGTTCTACAGGCAGACGGAGGCAAGGCGGGAATCCCTTTCCTTCGATATAGACGGCATAGTAATCAAGGTAAACTCGCGCAAACAGCAGGAACTGCTTGGCTACACAAGCAAAAGCCCGCGCTGGGCCATAGCTTTCAAGTATCCGGCCAGACAGGCCACCACAAAACTTAACAATATAGTACCCTCGGTGGGGCGTACCGGCGTAATAACCCCGGTGGCGGAGCTGGAACCCGTGCCCTGCGGCGGTGTGACCATAGCCAGCGCCACGCTTCACAACTACGATGAAGTGAAGCGCCTGGACCTGCGCGTGGGCGACACCGTGGTGCTGGAACGGGCCGGGGACGTAATACCGAAAATAATCAAAGCCGTGATTTCGGCGCGCAAGGGGGGCGAGCAGGAAACCTTCCCGCCGGAAAATTGCCCCTCCTGCGGGCAGAAAACCTTCCGCGACGCCGACAAGGTGGCCTACAGGTGCGTGAACAAAAGCTGCCCCGCGCAGTTGCGCGAGGCGCTGCTGCATTTCGCCGCAAGAGACGCCATGGACATAGTTGGCCTGGGTGACGCGGTGGTGGACGAACTGCTGGCACGCGGGCAGGTGAAGGACTTTGCAGACATCTATTCCCTCCACCGGGAACAACTGCTGGAACTGCCGCTTTTCAAGGACAAAAAAGCCGACAACCTGCTGGCCGCCATAGAGAAAAGCAAAAACCAGCCGCTGTCGCGCCTGCTCAACGGGCTGGGAATACCGCACACCGGCGAAAAAACGGCCCGCACCATAGCCGCGCGCTTCAAAAACATGGACGCCCTTGTAGCGGCCCAGGAAGCGGACTTTCTGTCCGTGCCCGACGTTGGGCCTGTGCTGGCCAAAGAACTGTCCGCTTTCCTCAGCCACCCGGCCACGGCGCAGCTTATAGCCAGGCTCCGCGCGGCGGGGCTTAACTTCGCCGAGCCGGAAACCGCAGGTTCCGGAAAGAAATTTCAGGGAATGACCGTGGTGTTCACCGGCGAACTGGTGAAACTTACCCGCAGCCAGGCGCAGCTCAGGGTGCGCGAACTGGGCGGCAAGGACTCCTCGTCCGTGTCGGCCAAGACTTCGCTTGTGGTGGCGGGTGAAAGCGCGGGCTCGAAGCTGGAAAAAGCGAAGAAACTCGGCCTCAGGATAATAACCGAGGACGAGTTTCTGAACATGTGCTCAGAACCCTGAAGCGGTTCCTATCTTCTTATTATATCCAGTGAAATAGACGAGGACTTCAGCGCCTCGGCCACGTCCCGCATGGTTTCCTCCGGCGGGAGCATGACGCCTTTTATATCGCGGAAGTTCCAGTATATCTGCGCCCCCTGCGGGACGCCGGACAGCCGCGACATCAGCGCCTTGACGCCCCTGACGGCATAGGCCTGGGAGCTTATGTCGGCGAAGGCGCGGGGGGCCGGGCTGAACTCGATGACGGAGAAATACCACTCGCCGCCGGAAGACCAGCTGTACAGCTCGAACATCTGCCCGCTGAGCGGCGGCATGTTCAGGTTGGCGTCCGGGGAGAGCATCGAGGCGGGCTTTTTCTTGTCCCCGCCTCCGCAGCCGGACAGCAGCAAAACTACAAAGCTTGCGGCAAGAAGTCTTCTCATTTGAACTACAGAATATACTTTTATGGACTTTTTTTCAATCTCGGGCCATGTTTGATATAATTTTACCAGCGCTAACTTAATTTGGGGGCATGATGCCATTTCAATGGAACCAGTTCATGGCCACGGGTATTCCGGCCATAGACAAACAGCACAAGGATATCTTCCAGCGCATCAACGAATTTATCAATGCAATAATGAACGAGAACGAGCAGGAAAACATAGAGACCCTGCTCAATTTCCTCATAGCGCATGCCACGACGATGTTCGGCGACGAGGAAAAGATGCTCAAGGAAAAAAACTATCCTGATTTTGCCGTGCACAAGGCCCAGCACGAATATTTCATCAGGACAATAGAGGCGCTTAAGCGTGATTTCGAGTCAGGCATCCCCATGGACAAGCTGACTGCGGACATACACCAGCGCGTCTGCAACTGGCTTACCATACACCTGAGCAAAACCGACATGCAGTGGGTGGCCTTCCTCAAAACATCCACCCCGGCCTCCTAGGCCGGGTCAGGCGGACGGGGAGTCCGCCGAAGACAGAAACTTCCTGTAAGCGAAAGCCGCGGAGAACAGCAAAGCGTTGAGAAGGACCACTACCGGCCCGGCCGGAAGGTCCAGCGCAAATGACAGCAGTATTCCCCCCAAAGCCCCGGCCAGCGAAAACAGGCAGGAAAGCAATACCGTACCCTTGAATCCCTTCGAAAACTGCATCGCCGTTGACGGTGGTATTATAAGCAGGGCTGAAACAAGCAGTATCCCCGCCAGCCTGATGGTCAGCACCACCACGCAGGCCGTGGCCAGCGCCAGAACGGCGTCGGCCGCGCGCACGTTAACGCCGCACACGCGCGCATATTCCTGGTCAAAGCAGATGCATTCCAGTTCCCGGAAAAACAGGGCTATCAGCAGCGCTATCGCAACGCCCGCTACTGCGGCAAACTTTATTTCCCCGGAAGTGACGGTGAGCACGCTGCCGAACAGGTAATTCATCAGGTCCACGTTGAAGCCCCCAGCAAGCCGCGTTATGATAACGCCCAAGGACATCCCCACAGCCAGCACTATGCCGGTGGCGGCGTCGCCGTGCACGCGGCCGCCGCGGGCTATCTTAAGCACGAACACCGACCCAAGCACCGCAAAACCGAAAGCCGAATAGACCGGATTGATGCCGGCCAGCAGGCCCACGGCTATGCCGGTGAAACTGGTGTGGGCCAAACCTTCGCCCAGAAGAGAAAGGCGGCGCAGCACCAGAAACACGCCGGTGAGCGAGCACAAAACCGCCAGAAGCGCCCCGGACAGCAGAGCCCTTTGGGCAAAACCGTAGCTCAGGATTTCAGCGAAATCTCCGCTCATTTGGGCGCTCCGTCGTGCCTGTGGCACACAGTGTGCTGGGTATAGGGCCCCAGCACCGCGCCCATTTCGGATGAATGGCAGAATCCCTCCATGTCTCCGAAAAAGCGCATCTTCCCGTCCAGGTAAAGCAGTTTTGAGGCGTGGCGTCCGGCTTCGCCCATGTCGTGGGTTATCCACAAAACAGTGGTTTTACCGGCGGCGTTTATCGCGTCAAGTATTGAAAAAAACATTGCGCGGGACTCGTTGTCCAGCGCGCTGGACGGCTCATCCAGCAAAATCAGCTCCGGTTCCCCCACCAGAAGGCGCGCCAGCAATACGCGCTGCTGCTGTCCGCCTGAGAGTTCGCTGTATATCCTGTCGGCGCGGGAAGCCAAGCCCACGCGGTCCAGCGCGGCGGCGGCCTTGTCCATGTCCCCGCGAGTGAAGCGGCGCGGAAATTTTTTGCCGCCCAGCAGCCCCAGCGCGGCGACTTCAAGAGCGGTGGCGGGGAAATGCGGGTTCAAAAGGCGAGTATTCTGCGGCAGGTAGCCCACGCGTCCCCAGTCTGAAAACCTGGCTACCGGAGTGTCGAACAGGGAAATGCCGCCCTCATAAGGAGTTTCCAGCCCAAGCAATGCTTTAAGCAGGGTGGTTTTGCCGGAACCGTTGGGGCCAAGCACCACAAGCGAGTCGCCTTTCCCAACCTCGAAGGAAACGCCGCCGAAAACGTCCGGCCCGTTCGGGTAGCGGAAATAGAGGTTGTCTACTTTTACTGTCGGCATGAAAGCCCTTTTTCCAGCGCGGCAAGATTGTCTTCCATCATTGAGAGGTATGAGGAAGAGGCGAACTCCTCGCGGCTGACGCTGCCGATATGGTGCAAAGACAATATCTGCGCCCCGGTTTCAGCCCTTACCGTATCCGCGAAGCGACGGTTTACCTGCGCCTCGGTGAATATGTACTCGGCCCCGTATTTGCGCACTTCCCGCGCAAGAGCCAGCAAATCGGACGGAACCGGCTCGGAATCGCCGGTGACTCCGGTTGAGGAAACAAACGACAGCCCGTAACGCGCCGCCAGATACGCGAACGCGGCATGGCCCGAATGTATTATGGATTTGACCTTGCAGGAAGCCAGGCCTTTGCGATAGCTTTCGTCCAGAGCTTTCAGGCGCTTTTGGTATGCCGAAGCGTTGGCCGCATAGACGCAGGCGTTGGCCGGGTCTTTGGCGGAAAGCGCGTCAGCTATGGCCTGCACCATTTTGGAGGCGTTGTCGGTGTCCATCCAGACGTGCGGGTCGCAGGAGCCGTCGCGGCCGTGCTCATGAGAACGGCCTTCATGCGCGTGGCCTGCCGCCACCCTGATGCAGGAGGCTCCGGAGGCGGCCTCCACGATTTTCACCCCTGGCTTAAGTTCCAGGCGTTCGGCCCAGGGCTCCATGTAGCCGGACACATACACGAAAATGCCGGAGTTTGACAGGCGGAGTATATCCGACGGCGACGGTTCGAAGGAATGCGTGTTGGAGCCGGGCGGGGAAAGCAGAAACACCTCTGCCCTGTCCCCCGCCACAACCCTTGCGAAATCGTAAACGGGAAACGAGGAAGCCGCTATCTTAAGCGGCGCCGCCGCCGTGTGCCCCGGCGAAAGCCAGGGCAGCAGGGCCAGCAGCGCCGCCAGTGCAATCTTCACTTGCCTATAATGCCAAGTTCCCTGCCCACTTTCTTGAAGGCCGAGACGGCTTTTTTAAGTTCGCTCTGCTTGTGGCCTGCGGTCACAATGGTGCGCAGGCGTTCCTTGCCGCGCGCCACCGTGGGGAAGCCTATCGAAAGGGCGAACACGCCTTCCTCAAAAAGCCGCTGGCTGAAGCGCACCGCTTTTTCGGAATCGCCGACCATCACCGGGGTGATGGGCGTTTCGCTGGCGCCGGTGTTGAAACCCGCCTTTTTCAGCTCTTCCTTGAAGAAGGCCGTATTGTCCCACAGCTTCTTGAGGCGTTCGGGCTCGCTATAAAGCACGTCCAGCCCGGCCGAGCAGGTGGCTATCACCGACGGCGGGTGCGAGCTTGAGAACAGGAAGGGGCGCGCGCAGGAAATCATGTAGTCGCGCAGGCTCTGCGAAGAGGCCACGTAGCCGCCTATGGCTGCGAAGGCCTTGGACAGCGTGCCTATCTGTATGTCCACGCGGCCCTTGAGGCCGAAATGGTCCACGGTGCCGCGGCCTTCCCGGCCCAGCACGCCGCTTGAGTGCGCGTCGTCCACCATCAGCATGGCGCCGTACTGTTCGCACAGCTCCACTATCTGCGGCAGGGGGGCGATGTCTCCGTCCATGCTGAACACGCCGTCCGTAACCACCAGCTTGCGGCGGGCGTTGCGTGCTTCCGGCGATTCCAGTATCTCGCGCAGGTGCGCCATGTCCTTGTGGCGGTAAATCTTGCGCGGGGCCTTGGCCAGGCGCGCGCCGTCTATAATAGAGGCGTGGTTCAGCTCGTCTGAAATCAGCAGGTCGGATTCGCTGTTCATCAGCGACTGGCACACCGCCACATTGGTGGAGAAGCCTGATTGCAGGACCAGCGAGGCCTCGGTCCCCTTGAATTCCGCCAGGCGCTTTTCCAGCTCCTGGTGCATTGTCATGGTGCCTATTATGGTGCGCACGGCGGCGGTTCCCACACCGTATTTGCGCACGGCGGCAGCGGCGGCGGCCTTCACCCTGGGATGGGTGGACAGGCACAGGTAATTGTTGGAAGTGAGATTGACGACCT
>JAAYTX010000139.1 GCA_012523635.1 Elusimicrobiota bacterium | reverse complement strand
GTGTGCTGGCGGTCCTGTGCGAGTGGGCTTACGCCATTTTCGCCCCCGCCAAACAGCCGCCTCTTACCCGTTTCGTGCTGTCGGAATTCACAACCGCGCACTGGTTCGACATTTCCGCCGCCGCGCGGGACCTGGGCTACAAGCCCAAATTCGCCATAGAGCACGGGATGCGCGAATTGCGCGCCTGGATGGCTTCGCGCCTGCCCGCCGGGGGTAAATGATGCGCCTGCCCTTCATTCTCGCCGCCGCCTTGCTGGCCGCCTCGCTGGGCTGGCAGGCCGCGCGCGCCGGGCACTACAAAGGCGGCAAGTTCGGCCCCGCGGTCTACGTGCCTGATTTGCCGGACCCTCCCGCCAGCGACAAGAACAAGAATAAAAAGCTCACGCTGGACGACATGTGGAAGCGCTACGGCGAATGGGCCGAATACCTCAGAAAGCGCATACAGGACGGCAAGGCCGTCGGCCCGCAGGAGTTCGACAAGTTCTTCGACGAGAACTATTTCAAGGGCGATTACGATTCCATAAAGGAACTCTACGAAGTGCGCCGCCGCCTCTCAAAAGCCTTCAGCGAATACGAAGGCGGGGCGGGCCTGCAGCGTTCGCTTAACGAGTGGACGCAGCGCCGCCTTAACAAGAACGATTTCAAGATAACCGTCTCGGAAATGGCCAACCGGGTGACGGTGAACATCAGGATACCGGACCTCAACAGCAAGTCCATAAACCTGAATATAAGCGACACCACCATAATGCTGTCCTTCCAGCGCAAGGGCGCGGTGAAAGGCGAGGTGACGGCATCGGACCCCTACGTCAAAATATACCCTGTCCCCGACACGGCACAGCCCGGCACCCAGAAGATCAACGTTGTGGGCGACAACGTGCGCATCACCTTCGAGCGCAAATAAGCGCTCTTCACGGGCATATAAACAAAAACCCCGGCAGCCAGGCCGGGGTTTTTCTCGTAAAAGGCGTTTTCAGGGTTTTTTCACTATCCAAAAGTCTACGTACAGCAGCGATTTGCGCGACCTCGCCGTGAAGCCGGCTGCGTCGATGGCGTTTTCCACGTCTCCCCGCTTTATATGCCCGTCGCCGATTTCCCAGCAGTGGTCGGGGTCTATCCAGATTTTGCGCTTTATGAACCTGCGGTAGAACGAGCCGAAGCTGAGGAAGCCGGTGGGCACAGCCGCCACGCGCGGCACGTAGTTGGGCGTCATGAACAGGAAATAGCTGCGCCTGTGCGGTATGGTGGCGAGGAGGGTGCCGCCGGGTTTGAGGTAGGAGCGTATGGCCTCCAGCGCCCGGGGCAGGTCGGCGAAGGGGATATGCTCCAGCACGTCGGCTATTATCACCAGGTCGAATTTACCGTCCAGTTCCGGTCTTGCCTCGCGCACGTCCTGCAGGAAATCGGGAGCGAGGTTTTTGTTGACGTCCATAGTGCGGTATTCCTTCACGTGCGGCAGCAGGCAGCTTTTCACCACGCCGCTTCCCGCGCCTATTTCAAGCACCGTTTCCGGGCGTGCGGCCAGCGCCGCTTTGAAAATGAAGAAGAAGCGGTACCAGTTGAGGAAGTCCAGCTTGTCCACGTGCTCCCGCAGCGAACAGGAGAACTGCTCTTGAGCCTGCATCATTTGCCTCCAAGGCCGTCCAGCAGGGCCGCATAGTCCAGCGCCAGCTGGGGATATTCGAAAGCGCGCATCTTCTCCGGCAGGCCGCCGTAGGGCACTGAGCCGGAGGCAAGATAGGCGTTGTAAAATTCAAGCAGTATGCGTTCGGCGTCGGCCGCGGTTTCGGCCAGCGCGCCGCTGTTTGTGGCGCGTATGATGTCGGACGGGCCCTCGGGCGAATACGCCCCGGTGGCCAGTATGGGCCTGCGCGCCGCAAGATATTCGAAAAGCTTTGTCGTGTACACGCCCTTGCGCGAGGCTTCCCATTGCAGGAACAGCAGCACCTGGGCGCTGCGCTGGCGCAGCACCGATTCGGCGTGCGGCACCGGCCCGTGCTGCGCAGTCACGCTTTCAAGGCCGTGGCGGCGCACCAGTTCCGACAGGAAGGCCCGCTGCTGTCCGAAGAAATCCAGCGACACCTTTGCCGGGTCCAGCAGTTTTTTCGAAAATAGCGAGGCCAGCGCCGCCATGACGGGCTCAGGGTCCTGCTTGCCCTGGTACACCGGCCCGGTGTAGACGATGCTGAATTTGCGGTCCGCCGGAGGCTGCGGGGTGCGCGGCGGTTCGTAGCCGTTTGTTATGCTTCGCACCGGCCTGCCAAGGAAGGCCGACTGCGTCCGCGCCCAGTCTGGCGAGGTGGTCACCACCGCGTCGGCCTGGGCGAAGAGGCGGCGTTCGCAGAAAGAGTCCAGCGCCTTGCGCGGTGCGAAAAACGGATAGTTGTGGTTGCGCGTCCACAGGTCCCGCAGGTCTGCCACCCAGGGCAGGTCGAGCTGTTTCTTCACGCACAGCGCCGCATAGTGGCTTGAAGAGTACGGGGCCGTGCTCAGCACCGCGTCAAAGCGGGTGTTTTGCGCGGCGGCCAGCGCGGCCTCCACCGCCGGGCGTATCCAGGTGCTTTCGGCGTCGGGGTAGGTGAACAGCGCCTGATACCACTGCACCAGCGTGCCGGCCAGCGAAGATTTCCCCTGCGGCATTCGCGCGGCAAGCTGTTCCGTCATGCTGGAGCCGCTTTTGAAGCCGCGCCGCATAAGCAGCCTGCGCCAGAACATCAATGCGTCGCCGGCGTAGGGGGCGTCTATCAGCGGGCACTGCGCGCGGAAGAAGTCCGACACGCCGGGGGCGTTTGCCGGGAACTGCGGCGTCACAATGTGCGCGCGCCAGCCGCCTGCCGGCAGATGCGGCATTATGCCCGGCATCCTGGGCGAGGCGTGGTTCAGGTTGGCGATGACAAGCAGGTTCTTCATGCGTTGCGCCGGGCCGCAAGTTCGGTGTAGAGATTTTCCATCTTGGCCATTTCGCCGTAATAGTCGTCGCGCTGGCGTATCTGGGCGCGGTTGGCGGAGCCCATCCTGACCCGCAGGTCGTCGTCTTTAAGCAGTATGGCAAGCTTTTCGGCCAGCGCGGCAGGGTTGCTTACCGGCACCAGATAGCCGTTCACGCCGTCTTTCACCCACTGCGCGTTTTCCCCGGAATCCGTCACCACCACTGGCAGGCCGCAGGCCATCGCCTCGGCGGTGCTTGAGGCTATGCCCGCGTCCGACAGCGAGGTGGAGACATAGGCCGCGCAGTCGCGCAGTATGCCGGGCAGGTCGTTGTTGGGGACGCGGCCTATGAAGGAGATTTTATCGTCCACGCCCAGTTTTGAGGCCAGTTCGCGTATCTCGTTCTCAAGCGTTCCCTGTCCGGCTATTATGAATGAGGCGTCCGGCACCTGCTTCAAAAGGGGCGGGATGGCGCGGATAAGCGTAGCCACGTCGTATACTGGCTCGAAGCTGCGCAGGCTTATCACCACCGGGTGGGTGTACCTGCCAAGGCGCAGTTCCGGCGGGTTCGGGCGGAAGCGTTCGGTGTCTATGCCGAACATGATTTTATGGATTTTATGCGGGTCAGCGCCCAGCTTTTCCATGGCCTGGCGCATGTGCTCGGCGTCGCAGGTGATGAGGTCCGCTCGGCGCAGTATAAGCCTGACAAGCGAGCCCAGCGCGCGCGATTTGGGCACCAGCAGGATGTCGGAGCCCCAGGCAGTCACCACCAGCGGCCGGTAGCCGGACAGCACCCCCAGCATCCCGTTCACGCCGGCATAGTGGGCGTGCACCAGGTCCGGCTTCCAGGCGCGTATTATGCGGCGCGCCTTCCAGGCCTTCAGCAGGAAGCGGGGCCAGGTGCGTATGCTAAGCGGGCCCAGCGCGTGCGTTTTCACGCCGGGTATTTCCGGCAGGTCCTGGCTTCGGCAGACGCCAAGCCACAGTATGTCGTGGCCGTGCTCGGCGAAGAAGCGTATCCACTTTATGGCGTGTATGGAATCGTTGGCTATGGTGTTGAGGTTCAGCAAGGGTTGGACACTTCTAGCTAGAAAATAACTTACGGTTGCGCCGCCTCCCTGGTAAAAGAAAGCTAAAATACCCAGGGGGTAGCATGGAAACGAAAACAGAAGCAAATCCCACCAACACAGGCG
>JAAYTX010000138.1 GCA_012523635.1 Elusimicrobiota bacterium | reverse complement strand
CGTGGACGAGCAGTACGCGGCCCTGGAAAAGGCCGACTGCCTGGCCGTGGTCACGGAGTGGAACCAGTTCCGCAACCCGGATTTCGGCCGCATCAAGAAGATGCTCAAGGCGCCGCTGATCTTCGACGGCCGCAACCTCTACTCCCCGCAGCTGCTGGCCGACCTCGGCATGGTCTACTTCTGCATCGGCCGCCCGGCTCCCAAAGTCTAGGCGACGGGGTTTCTTCGGATTCCATGGAGGGCGGGCAACCGCCCTCTTTTTTTGGTGTGCCGAGCATGCATGTCAGCTTGGAGGTGCAAGTCCTCTATCCAGCCTGATGGAGGCGAAGGATTAGCAAAGGGCAAGGGCGTCGTCGCGATGCGGGGTCTGAAGGAAGCCTGGAGCAAAGCCGCGATCCGATGAACAAAAACCGGATACGAGGCAGTCATGGCCGTACGAGCGGGCCAAAGATCGCGAAGTCCCTATCCATCAAGTGTCATGGCTGTAAATTCGGCGGGTGTGCGGCGAAGGCGGACGTGCTTACCTCGGGAGGTCCGCGCCATGTCCCGGAATCGGGACTGAGGCGGCAGCAATGCCGCCTGATCGTGGCACGGAAGTCAGCAGAGGCCATAGTAGGCGCAAGCCGAAGGGCCGAACGGCAAGGAGCGGCGAGTAGGCCCTATGTCTCATGACGTTTTGCGGCAGAACACCGGTAGACCGGCCTTGGCGGGGGAAAGTAGGGGTGAAGCCCCGAGGATGCCCGTTGAAGGGACCGAAGCGTCCATGGCGGCACAGGAAACCGAAAGCCCGGCGTCAACCAGGCAACTGATGGAAGTGGTCTGTGAGCGAGCAAACCTCCGGGAGGCGCTCAAGCGAGTCAAGGCCAACAAGGGCAGCCCGGGGATCGACGGCATGACCGTGAACGATCTCACGGACTACCTCAAGGATCACTGGCCGTGCATCAGGCAACGGCTTCTCACGGGCGCGTACAGGCCCAGCCCGGTGAAACGGGTGGAGATACCCAAGCCGGATGGCGGCAAACGCAAGCTCGGCATTCCCACCGTACTTGATCGGTTCGTGCAGCAGGCGGTCATGCAGGTCTTGCAACGCCTGTTCGATCCCACGTTTTCCACGCACAGTTACGGCTTCCGGCCCAGGCGATCGGCGCATCAGGCGGTGAGTCAGGCCCAGGAGCACATCGCCCAGGGCTTTGGCTTCGTTGTGGATATCGACCTGGAGAAGTTCTTCGACCGGGTCAACCACGATATCCTGATGGGGCTTCTCGCCAACCGACTGGAAGACAAGCGCATGCTCCGCCTCATCCGTGCGTTCCTGAATGCGGGGGTGATGGAGAAGGGACTCGTGGGTCCGACGGAGGAAGGGACGCCGCAGGGCGGTCCGATGTCGCCGCTGTTGTCGAACATCGTGCTCGACGTGCTGGACCGGGAGCTTGAGAGACGCGGCCACCGCTTCGTGCGCTATGCCGACGATTGCAACATCTATGTGCGCAGTCGTCGCGCCGGAGAGCGGACGATGCAAAGCGTCCGCCGCTTCCTGGCAAAGCGCCTCAAGCTCAAGGTGAACATGGGCAAGAGCGCGGTGGACAGGCCCTCCAGACGGAAGTTTCTCGGCTTCAGCTTCACGGCCGGGAGTGCGCCGCGACGGCGGATAGCGCCGCAGGCGATCAAGCGGTTCAAAGGAAGAATCCGCGAACTGTCCGGCAAGGGGCGGTCCGTCGAGGAGACAACGGAACGTCTGTCGATCTTCCTGCGCGGCTGGATCGGGTACTTTGGATTCTGCCAGGCGAAATCAGTGCTCAAAGGCCTGGACTCGTGGCTCAGGCGTCGCCTGCGATGCCAGCTGTGGCGGCAGTGGAAACGGGGACGAACGCGGTTTGCTGAATTGAAGTCAAGGGGCGTCGGAAAAGATCTGGCCGCCCAAACAGCCGGGAGCGCTCTCGGCCCTTGGCACCTCAGCCGAAGCCCGGCCCTGAGCTTCGCCCTGCCCAACAGCTATTTTGCTTCACTCGGACTGCCGACCTTGGGTGCCAGGTGAACGCTTAACCTGCCGAACCGCCGTGTACGGACCCGTATGCACGGTGGTGTGGGAGGAGGGGCGCCGCAAGGCTCCCCCCTATCCCGATCGCTGCGCATGGGGCGGAGGCTGCGCTGGGGAGAATGAAGAACATTTTTCAAGAATGGCAATAGTTACTAAAATAAAATCTTTGTTTACATTACATTTTAAGATGGCTAACATTTTTGGCGCAAGTCAAAAGGTCGGATGCGAGTTCT
>JAAYTX010000137.1 GCA_012523635.1 Elusimicrobiota bacterium | reverse complement strand
GGTAATGCTCGCGTATGTCCTGCTTGTCGCGCAGCATCTCCACGGTTTTAAGAAGCAGGTCGCCGAAATCCAGCGCGCCGGACTGGTCCAGCCTGGCCTGGTATTTCTCGTAAACCTCGGCCACCGGTATGCGGGCCTGCGTGGGCGCGGTCTGGGCGTGTATTGAATAGGAACGCGCGTCCAGCAGGTCGTCCTTGGCGCGGGAAATCAGGCTGGCATAAAGCCCGGCCTTGCTTTTTTCCTTGTCCTGCCCGGTTCCGGACAGTATGGACTGCAAAATCTTGCGCTGGTCGTCCTCGTCGTAAATCAGGAAATCCTGCTTCAGCCCCAGGGCCTCGGCGTGGCGGCGCAGCAGGCGCGCGCCCAGAGAATGGAAAGTGTGTATCCACACCTGCGAGCCCCGGCCCGGCACCAGCGCGTCCACGCGGCGGCGCATTTCCCCGGCGGCTTTATTGGTGAAGGTAAGGGCCAGAATGCGCCACGGGGCCACGCCCGAAGCTATCAGGCGGGCAATTCTGGCCGTAAGGGTGCGCGTTTTGCCGGTGCCTGCCCCGGCTATGATGAGAAGCGGCCCGCTCAGCAGTTCCGCCGCCTCTTTCTGGCGCGGATTAAGACCCTGCAGGCAGTCTGCGGCCTCGTTTACAACTTCAAAAGGCAAATCCATGATTAATTTCAGGCGGCGCTACTTCAGTGACAGGGCCGCGACGGACTCCACATGAACGGTGTGCGGGAATAAGTCAAACCCGACGACAGAGTCAATTTTATAACTTTGCGCCAGCGCTTTCAAATCCCGGGCCAGCGCCTGCGGGTTGCAGGACACATAGATTATTTTCCTCGGCAGGGCCTGCAAAAGCGCGGCGCAGGCGCGGGAATGAAGCCCGGCCCGCGGCGGGTCGGTAATCACGCAGGAATTCGGCAGGGCGGAAAGCGCCCCCGGCAGGTAATCCTCCACCTTCGCGCAAACGAACTCTATATTTGAGGCGCCGTTGGCGGCAGCGTTCACCTTGCCGTCGGCCACCGCGTCAGGCACCGTCTCCACGCAGACGCAGCGTCCGGCGATGTCCCTGAGCATCAGGCTTATGGCACCGCTTCCGCCGTAAAGATCAAAAAAATCGGCGCAGCCGCTTTCCGCCGCCCGTTCGCGCACGTAGGCGTAAAGGCGTTCCGCCGCCTGCGTATTGGTCTGAAAAAAGGAACGAAGTGTTATCTTGAAAACAGTTTCAAGCGCGGCCCCGCCGGAAACGCCGTCCAGCGTCATTTTCTCGGTTATGAACCCTTCTCCGGACAGCACCTGCAAGTCCGGGCTGGCGGCTACGTCAGAGAGGCCTGGATTTGCGCCCCACAATACGGTGGCATCCGGGTATACTCCCAGGACGGCTTCAAGAAACCCCTCGCGGTCCAGTTCCCCCGGCGAGGTAATCAGAGCCGCCAGATGCCGGCCGGTATTAACGCCCCGTCGCAGCACCAGGTGCCGCAAAAAACCGCTGTGCCGGCGCAAATCGTAATAAGACAGCTCCTTGCGCGCGGCCCAGCCGCGCACTGCCGCCAGAAGGACCGCGCCGGATTCCTCGCACAGGCGGCATTGCAGCAAATCCACGGCCTTGTCCCAGCGGCCCTTGGCCTTCATGCCGAAACAGTTTTCAAACACATAGGAACCGTCGGCCGCGCGTTCCCGCACCTGGTGCGAAAAGCCGAATTCCATCTTGTTGCGGTAGTTGAAAATCCCTGGCGAGGGACGCACTTCCACAGGCCTTTCTACAAGGCCGGAAAGCGCGGCGGACAAGGCCGCCGACTTATCGGACAGTTGCTGTTGGTAAGGAAGGTTCTGACTGGCGCAGCCGCCGCAAACGCCGAAGTGGCGGCACAGCTCAGACATTGAACCTGAAGAGGCAGACATCCCCATCCTTCATGAGGTAATCCCTGCCTTCGGAGCGGATAAGACCTTTTTCCTTCAGGGTCTTTTCGTCGCCGTATTTGTCTATGTCTTCAAAGGAATAGATTTCCGCCCGGATGAAGCCGCGCTCGAAATCCGAATGGATTTTACCGGCGGCTTTGGCAGCGGTTATGCCGTTGGGAATTATCCAGGAGCGCACCTCCGTTTCGCCCGCAGTGAGGAACACTATCAGGTCGAGCAGCTTCTTGGATTCTAGAATCACGCGCTCCAGGCCGGTGTATTCGCTTCCGGCCTCTTTCAGGAACTCTGCTTTCTCTTCTGGCGAGAAGCCGGAAATCTCGGCCTCTAGACTGCCGCAAATTTCCACAAAACCTGCCTTGTGCTCCTGCGCCAGCTTCTGCAAAGCCTGCGCGGCGGCGGCGTTGCGCTTTTCGGAATTGTTGCCAACGTAAAGCATGGGCTTGGAAGTCAGCAGCTGCACTTCCCGGAAAATCTCCGCCGGAAGGCCCAGACTGGACACTGGCTTGCCCTGGGCAAGGCATTCCTTCATCTGTTCAAGCGAGGCAAGGCGTTCTCGCGCGGCCTTGTCGCCTGTGCGGGCCTGGCCGGACACGCGTTCCAGCATCTTTTCCACCACGTCCAGGTCCGCGAGCATCAGTTCGGTCTCGATGATTTCCACGTCGCGCACCGGGTCCACCCCGCCCATGACATGCACCACATCCGGGTCCTCGAACAGGCGCACCACGTGTATCACGGCGTCCACTTCGCGGATATTGGCCAGAAATTTATTGCCCAGGCCCTCGCCCTTGCTCGCGCCCTTGACCAGCCCGGCTATGTCCACGAACTTTATCAGCGACGGGGTGCGTTTTTCGGGTTTGAAAAGCTCTTCCAGGCGGTCCAGCCTGCGGTCCGGAACCGGCACCACCCCGACATTGGGGTCGATGGTGGTGAAAGGATAGTTGGAGGATGCCGCGCCGGCGTTGGTAAGGGCGTTGAAAAGCGTGGATTTGCCCACGTTGGGCAGACCAATGATGCCTATCTCCATAGTTTAGGAACCGTCCCTGAAGAAAAAAACGCCGGCCTGTTTTGCACGGCCCGTACGGGATTCGAACCCGTGGTCTCTGCCTTGAGAGGGCAGCGTCCTAGGCCGCTAGACGAACGGGCCATGCAAAAAAGGCCGACTAGAAGAACACTTAAATTTTAGCAAAAAGCGGCGGCAAGCTCAAAAGACGAAAGGCTAAAAAGAATAGCCCAGCGTAAATTGGTGCCTGTTTTCAAGGTCGCCGCCGGAGCCGAAAGCGTAGTCCAGAGTAAGGCTGCCCTGCCGCGCGCCGAAGCCGCAGGTGAAGGCTTCGACGTCCCTGTCAAACATATAACCGCTGCGCACCGCAAAAAACGGCAAATCCTGACCTGAGTCAATAAGCGAGAATTCCACCCCGGCCTGATAATAAGACTTATCGTAAATCTGGTTCACGTAATCCCCGGCGACCAGCGCGCTTACGCCGTAGTCCATGTAACCGGCGCCGCCCGGCTCTGTCAGCGCGCCGGCCCAGGCCACGCCCATGCGGGTCTGCCTGGGCGCTGAATCGCCCACGTCTTCATACTTGATGCTGCCGCCGCTGTTCTGCAGCACCGCGCCAGCGGAAAGGCCGTAAGGCTGATATCGCAGAAGCGCCCCGAAATCGTAGAAAGTGCCGGAGGCGGAAGCGGTTTCAGCCAGGTCGAACTTCGCGGATTTAAGCAGGCCGCCTACGGCCAGCCAGTCGAAAACATCCAGCGCCAGCCCGGCCATGACTATCTTGTCGGTCTGCGCGGTAACGTTGCGGTCGGCTTCGCCGGTGCGGTGCACGGTCATGCCGCCTGAGTTGTAGTAGAGATACGCGGGCGTAAGCACAAAGCGCCACAACCGGAAAGAAGCCGACGCCAGCCCCGTCCCGCCGCCGTCCAGACCCTTCATATAAGACAACGAAACCGCGGCTGAGGAAATGGAGACTGTCCCGGCGGGATTATAGAGAAGGCTGTCCGCGTCGCCCGCTACGCCGGTGAAGGCCTGGCCCATGGAGGCCGGACGCGCGCCCGGCAGAACCAGCAGGGTTTCGCCGCCGGAGGTGCCTGCGCCCGCGAAAGCTAAACCTTCGCAGCCGAGCGCCAGCAGCGTAAACAGGACAAATGCCCTCATTTAATCACCACTACTTTCTGGGTGCTGTCCAGCCTGGGGCCGGAAATAACCATCAGGTACAGCCCGCTGGCCACCGTTTCGCCGTTGTCGTTGGTGCCGTCCCAGTAATAAGTGGTGGTGCCGACGGTGATATTGCCGTCGCACACCGTTTTCACCTTGCGGCCCGTGCGGGTGTAAACCTTGATTTTGGCGTCCCCGGAACCGTAAACGGTCATGTCTATTTTGCAACGCTCGCCATGAAGCGGGCGGAAAAGATTTTCAGTAAGCGCCACATCCCCTGGCGCTATGTCCACGTTGACGGCATTTGCAAGCGAGAACTGATAGCCGTCGCTGTTGATAACCGTGGCGGTATAATTGCCCACGCTTACGCCGTTGGGATTGGCCACCACGCTAAGCTGGGTGTCAGAATCACGCGTCCAGGACGATACCGTCATGGTTGAGGTTCCGCTGGCGAACGTGAAGGAAGAAATTGTGTCGGAGAAAATTTCACCGGTAACAGTGAACGTGGTGGCATTGCTGGTCTGATACACGCCGTTTGGCGAAACCTGTTGTATATACGGAGATTTTGTAAGCAGGCTGTGCACGTAGGGACGGTCGCCGTTGCCTATTGTCTGCATGCTGGGATACATGCGCCAGCGGTAGCTTTCGGTGCTGCGCACCACGCTGCAGCCGGTAATATAAGCCTTTGCCGAAGAAGTGGAGTAGCCGACACCAGAGTCCTGCACGAAAGCTAGGCCGTTATTGTAGCTGGTAAGCCCTTTCACTATGCTGGCCACCGACTCGCCCGAAGCCGGCGTAGTGTAATAAACGTGCATTTTGTTGGGGGCGGTGGTGGAAAAACACACGCTGTAGGCCGTAGCCGAAGGCAACAGAGAGGTTTCTCCGCTGAAAGTCTTGCCGTGGTCGATACTGTTGAGGACATACATCTTTGAATCAGTCAACGCGCCTGAACCAACCGAATCCCTTGTGTAATAAAGCTTCAGGTGCGTATTATCGTAACGGTACGGACGCGGCGAGTTTATGTAGGAAGACTGCTGCATCAGCACGCCCACGCTGGAGGATTTTCCCCATGAAAGCCCGTCCGTGGACGTGGCCCTTAGCAAATTGTAGTTGCCGTCTATGTCTATGCCCACGTAATAAGCCACATAGGGATAAGACGGATAATCGGCCGGGTTGTACATCATGCCGAAAGCGGTTATGGAGCTGGCATCATAGTATCCGGCCTGAGTGGAAATACGCACGCCGCTTTCAACGCCCCAGGCGAGTCCGTCCGTAGAGGTGGCGCTCATCACAAAATAATCGGAAGAGGAGAAGTACATCCTGTAGCCGGTGGAAATTTGCTCTATGTGAAAGGCAGGGGAAGACAGGCGCACGCAGGTTTCTTCGGTAAATTCAGGCTGCACCGCCGCCAGCGCCGGAATGGCGGAAGCGGCAAACAAAAACATGAAGGCAAGCGTGCGAAACACAGAGGCAAAAAAGAAAGCCGAGGATGGGAGTTGAACCCACAACCTACGGTTTACAAAACCGTTGCTCTGCCATTGAGCTACCTCGGCGCGTTTCATAATTTCTATTGCTAATCTTAGCATTTTATATACGGCAAACACAGATGGGAAGCGCTGCGTAAGCGCGCAGCAGCCTAACGCGCGGGCAGTACCTGCCTTAGAATGACTTCGGCTGCGTTTGCAGCCATTATGGCGTTGCCCGCATCCGTGCAATGCCCGAAGTCTCCGGCATACAGGTCGGTAAAATACTTCTCATAGCCGCCCCGTACAGCCAATTGTTTCAGCCCTTCATTGCTTACAAAATACACTCCGGTCTGTTCAGCAAAAACATACTTGAGCGGGGCCAGGCTACGGGTCGGGTACTGCATGGCCAGCAAAGTTATATTGCGCGCATCCAGTATTTCCTTAAGAGCCAGGTAGTTTCCGCTTACAACTAGGTCATAAGCTCCCGGCTCCGTACTCTTAGTGGAAGGAAAAACTGGGCGCGTCGGGATTTCCACAGGCGGCCTGGCCACACCCCGTTTTTCCAACAGATAACGCGCCGCCATCCGGTCCTGTTCCTTATCCGGAATTTCCGGATAGCTGCCGATATCCGAAAGCAACGTGCGGGCCTTCGCCGTCTCGGCGGAGCCTGGATTCAAGCCGATGACCCGTTCCAGAAGCGGCTTGGCCAGCCCAGGCTTTCGCCGGTTTTTAAGCTGATATTCCGCTGTCTGCAGCAATACCCCCTGGTCACGCGGGGCGGCGCTCACGGCCTGGGCGAACAATCTGTCGGAAAGGTCTCTGTAACCAAAGTAATAATAGGCGTAGCGGGCGCAAGTCATCGGACCGGAGGGATTATCCGGCGAGGCCTGCAAAAGTTTTTCAGCAGCACTCCTGAAACCCTTACCGTCCCGCCTGTAAAAATATATTGCACACAGGTGATCATAAGCAAGGCTGTTGCCAGGATCAAGTGAAAGCAGTTCTTCGGCTGTTTTGACCACCCCCTCAAAATCTCCGGAAAGGCGTTGCGCACCGCATTTAAGCTGTAGCGCGAAAGTGTTGCGCGGGTCCGTTCCAAGCGCAGTTTCCGCAGCTGACAAGGCGCAGGCATAATCCCCGCCAGTAAGGCAGGATTCACCGGTGTGCAGCAGTTCATCCACGCCGACTGACGCGATGTCCCCCTTCCATCCTCCGACACTGTAGCCGGAGAACCCGTTTTTTAGCAACAGTTCCTTTGTGTAATGCCAGGCGCGGTACAACCGCAGGCGCTGAAGAGGCGAAACCGCCTTTTCCACGCGCAGTATACGCCCGGGGGCTGCGTCGTTTTCCCCCATCATGCACAACACTATATCCGGGTTGACTTCGTCCAAATCTTTTTTCAGGCTTGCCAGTGTATCCATGGAATTAGTGCACGGCAAGGCGCGGTCCACAACGCTAAAACTGACGCCTTTCCCGGCACTGTTCAGCAATTCTTCAAGACGTTCGGGGTATTGATTAAACGTCATGGAGTCACCGATGCACATTACTCGCACCGAACTCCGCCCGGACAAAGCCCTGGAGTTGCGCCTGTGCTGGAAACTTTTGGCTGCCATGCCTGCAGCGCGTATGGCCAGTTCGGCGCAGGACAACGCCAGCAGCAGTCCCGCCAGGAACACCATGACTTTAGAAAGCCAGGATGTTTTCTTTGCAAAGATATCCATGTATTCTTTTATTGCTACGGCCTGGCATCTAATTTCTTCGTCCTGATGGCGGCAATACCTGTTCTGCCAAAATTCTTGCCACGTTTTCTGCTATAAGGCGGTTCCCAGCGTCAGTGCAATGCCCGAAATCCCCGGCATACATATCACGGAAATAAGCCGCATATCCTTTTTCAGACACATACTGCGCGAAGTTCTCGTTGCCGACTATAACCGCCCCGCTTCGCCCCTCAAGCGCTTCTTTCAGCGGAACGGCGGACCGCATTGGGTACTGCATGGCAAGAAAAACTATGCCCCGCGAAGACAACAGGTCTGCCATGCGGCGGTAATTGGCTATCGCCGACGGAGAATATGCCACCCTTCTTTCGCGGGGCACAGCCTTGTTCCCGCCCTTTGAAAGCTCCAGTTCGGCTGCGGCGTGAACGGAACCAGGCTCGGCGGACAGAACCGAAGAAAGCATGCCTTCAGCCTTTGGTTGGTCATGACGCCATTTGCGGTAAAAGTCAGCGGCGGCAAACCTGGACTCGGAGTCCGCGGGAAAAGCCCTGATGGCCGCGGACATAAGGCGTTCAGCTACGCCCAACAGCCTCCAATTATTTGCGGCTGATTGGCCGCAAACCCTCAGCCCGGCAGGGCCGTCCGGGAAGGAACGTTCCAGGTCCGGCAACATTTTCAGAAATTCTTTCCTGTCCCCTGCCGAAGGTGTATAAGTCATGCACAGGCCGGAATATGCGGAAGAGCTGCCTCTATACTCTGCTGCGGCCTTTAAGTAGTAAGACCTGGCTTTAGCAATCTGCCCAGCACTGTTAAAAGCGGCAGCAAGGCCGACAAAAGCGGAAGCTTTTCTTTTTGGATCTGTAAGCGGGGAAAGCGCCCGCAAGGCGGCTGCCTCATGCACGGCAGCTGTAGCGCTGTCGGCTCTGGCAAGCAGATAGAATTTTAGCGCGCCGACATTGTTTTCCAGTCCATCCGGCTTCAGAGCAAGCGCTTTGTCCAGAAGCTTCTGCCCTCTGTCGGCCATTCCGTATGAAAATGCAGCCGCAAGCCCGCACACGCGATAACCTATCGGGTCGGGAGAGGCGGACTTCTCCAGGCCATCTATGGCGGCTAAAAAAGCCTTTTGATTTGGTGCCTCGGAAGAATATTTTTCGCACAGCGCGGCCCAGTCACCGCTCCCCGGCCCTTTCTCTGCGCAGGAAGGCTGTCCCAAGTCATTGGCTGGTTTCTGCGGAGCGCCGAACATATCCCCGTGAAGTGCATAGTATGCCAAGCGGTAAATCTTCAGCCTGCTAAAAAACGGCGGCACATATGGGAGGCGCATTTTTGCCGAATCAACTTCGTATGAAGCGCCGTCATTGGCTCCTGTCATCGCTACCACGACATGAGGATGAAATTCGGCAATCTGGGCAGGCAGGACGGCGGCAACGGCCAGCGAATCGGCCCCTACTCTGCCTTTGTCTATTACCGCAAATTGCGTTCCCGGGACACGCCGTTCCAAAGCCTCAGCGAGGAAAAGAGGATATTGGTTATATGTAGTGGAATCTCCGATGCAAAGTATGCGGAAAGCCCCACTTCCCGAGACGGCAGCCAGGTTTCTTCTCTGCTTGGAAAAGTGCGAAACCCGGCCCCAGAGGCGCAAGCCGCCTTCCAGCAGGGCGGCGGCAAACATCAAACCAAGCAAAACTACGCCCGCGACTTGTAAAATACGTCTGACTTTTAGCAATCAACCCCCACCAGGCAGATGACAACCCGCAAATAGACGCTCAGCAGCATTACCGTCAGGGCTTCCTGCGCATATTGCTTTGCGCCTGTGTGATGAAAACATCAAGATTGGGCATCGTATCAGGATCTATCTCCCGCACCCCTATATTTACGCAGATAGCTTTCGAACTGCACAAAGCGGAACTGTTGACCGTCTCGCGTATGCGTTCGGCTGTTGAAAGGGCGGTTTCCTCGCTTGCCTCGGGCAGCAGAACGGCGAATTCGTCGCCGCCGATACGCGCGGCGATATCCGACGAGCGCAACAGACGCTTAAGCGCGCGCGCTACGTCTTTGAGGGCGTTGTCGCCGGCGGCATGTCCCAATTCCGCGTTGATGTTCCTGAGGCCGTCGACATCGCAGTACAGCAGCGCCAACTGCTTCCTGTAACGTTTTGCCACATTGAAATGATTGGAAGCCATCTCGAAAAAACCGCGTCGGCTGTATAATCCCGTCAGTTCGTCTGTGACTGCCAGCTGCCGCAGGCGCTCCTGGCTTTGCAACAGTGCCGCCTCGGCCTGCTTGTGGTCGGTAATGTCCCTTGCAACCCCCTCCACGCCGCAAACGCGGCCCTCAGCATCAAGAAGTGGAACGCTGCTGGAGGTATGCCAACGCCAGGAACCGTCGGCATGGCGCACTCTGTAAACACAGCCCTCCTGACGTTCTCCGGTTGTCAGCGCCTTTTCAAGCCAGGCAGCGCAGCCGGAAACATCCTCTGGATGGATGAATTCGGAAAAATGGTGCCCGACGACCCCAGCCGGGTCATGCCCCAGCAACAACTCCCATGCCGGCGACACAAATGTGAACACACCATCCAGAGAAAGCGTGTAGATGATATCGTGGCTGTGCTCAATGAGGTGGCGATGCTTCTCTTCGCTTGCCCGCAGCACCCCCTCGGCCAGTTTTTGCCTGGTTATGTCCTGATGGGTGCCCATCATCATCAGCGGCTTGCCGTCTTCTGTCCAGGAAATCACGGCTCCCGCGTCAAGCACCCAGACCCAGCCGCCGTTTTTATGCCTCATGCGGACTTCAATCTGGTAATGTTCTGTCTCTCCTCTGAAATGCCGTTCCAGCTGCTTCCAGCTGGCCTTGAAATCATCCGGGTGCACGAATTTTTCCCAAGTCTTGATGGAGACAGGCCAAATCTCTTCAATACTGTAACCTATTATTTCTGCCCATCTGTCGTTAAACAGGGTTTCCCCGGTCTGCACGTTCCATTCCCAGGTGCCGACCATTGTCCCCCTTATAATGCCTGACAGACGCTGACGCTCCTTCCGTACAGCCTCTGACAGCTGCTTCATCTGCGTTATGTCGCTTATACTCCCTATGCGGGCCACCGGACGCCCCTCGCCGTCGCGCAACACCCGGAACTGGTCCAGAAACCACCGATACACGCCATCCTTGTGCCTGAAGCGGTACTCTACCTTGAACTCATCCCCGGCTGATGCCCTGGCCGCTCTGTCTATCGTGCTTTCCACCCCGGCCCTGTCCTGCTCATGAATCAACTCCAACACGTCTTTATACGACATCCGCGCCATTTCACCATGCGGATAACCGGAAATCCTGGAAAACACAGGGCTGAGATATTCATAAACATCCATTTGAATATCACGCTTATACGCGGCAGAAAGAGAGTTCTCAAGCACTTCGCGGAAACGTTGTTCCTTGGCCTGTATTTCTGACTGGCGGAACTGAAGGCTGGCATTTGAACGCCTCAACAACAGATACATGAACCCGATTGCGGAGGAAAAGATCAACAGCAGCCAAAACGGCAGTATATGTTGCAGCAGCTCCCATCTCCAGGATGAGGCGTCTATATCCATGCCCAGCACCGCTGCAACCTTCGCCCCCCCAGGGCCTTTCAGGGGCACCAGGACCGTAATCCAACGCCCCCATCGGTCCGAAACAGGCCCGATAACGGAATCTGCGCCGGTATCAAACGCCTGCTTATGCGCAGCTGACGCCTCAGAATAAACCTGGCCCGGCGGAGAATAATCTTTTGAAGCGGGCGGCTCGCTGTCTGCCATAAAAAATATGGCCCCGTCAGGCCCGCGGCCCATAAGGTACAGAAACCTGCACTTTGGATTTGACGAGCGAACCGAAGAGAGCTGTTCCTTTAAACGCAGATAATCGGGGCTTGAAAGGTCGCGCATCGTGCCTGAGAGCGCCATAACACGCCCCAGATTAAGGCCCTCCGCCACCATGCGGCCCTGCACCAGATAACCCTTGCGCATGGCGTCCCCGGCTCGCGATGCGGCCCACCAGGAAAGGAACAAGCCGACAAGCATGATACCGGCCGCGGCGCACGAGAAGCAGCGGCGGTATCCGTCGGTACCTCGAGGGTTGTTAGACAATGGAGAAGGCATGCTTGTCTTACTCTCTGGCGGACCGGGAAACGGTCTCACAGGTTTTCCATACTTTCTGGGCGGAGGCTGAGAAGCCTTCCCCGCGGGATGACTCGGTATTCACTTATTAAACAGGCTGTAGGAAGACGTGAACGAAGAACCGGACGAAAGGCCTGTACCGCCTTTGGAACTGCCCTGCTCGTTTTGAAGCCAGGAACGCCAGCGCTCGTCGAAAATTTTCCAGTTGCGGATTTTATAGGCTTCCCACAACGCTTGTTCCGGCGTGCTGCCGGCCAACAGTTTTTTACAGTAGGTTATAAACTGAAGCTTGGTACGGGTACCGTACATGTATTTCACAGTTCCGAAAGCCTGAAGGTACCAGCCTGTCACCACGTCGTTTGGATCGTTGGGGCCAGGCACATTCTGGGTAAAAGCCGCGAATGGGAAGAAGGATTTGACATCAGCGTCCTGCAGGGCCTGCGCCCTGTGCGGATATGTCGTCTCCTCCATATTTGTGGCCATGCCTTCGTCCAGCCACAGCGGCAAGGCATCGGGATTGGACACGAAAAACGAACCGAAAAAAACATGCGTCAGCTCATGTGTCAGGACGCGGCGCATGTTATCGGTGTCGTTCTGGTCGTAGACGAGAACCGCATGCGAGGCAGGCAGAGCGAGAGCCTCAGACCATTTGGGCGGGCCAAAAGAACTGCCCTGATAACTCTCCTGCGAGCCATAGATGTAAACCTTGGTTTTCTGCTTGTCCATCCAGGGAGCAAAAGCTGCCATGTGCATACGCAGCTTGGAATAAATCTTTTCCAGTTCCATGGCTATGGCCTGCGGCGCCATGGCATTTTCGTGAATAATAGTGAAATGCGAGGTATTCTTGCGGGACCAGCCTTCAGTCTCGGAACCTGCCGAATCGGCACCGGCAAAGGCGGACGGGAGGGCAAGACTGAACCACAGGAAGACTAGTGCCAGACGCATAATAATAGTTATAGTATAACAGAAAGCCATCACTCACGCGATGAAAAAATTCGAAATTTTGCTGCTGACGGCCGGACTGCTGACCTTAGCCCTGCTTATAAAGCATCTTGACGCGGCGACCGCTGCCGCCGCTGCGCTGGCTGTCGGGTGGGGCTTCGTGCCGATTATAGGCCAGGAACTGGGCGCGCACATTCTCAATACCCTGGGCTGGAAACTCTCCTTTCGGCCTGAAACTTCCGCGGAACTGCCATTCCTGTCCCTATTGCAGATGCGCATTGCCGGCGACGGACTTAATTACCTGACCCCCTCTGCCACCTTGGCCGGCGAAATTGCCAAAACGACGATGCTGGACAAACGCCATGCACTGGAGGAACGCGTTTCATCGGTGGCGGTTTCGAAGATAACCCAACTTGCGGCCATGGTTCTGTGTTCCCTGTTTGCCATAGCGACAGTGTTTTCCTGCGGCGTGAAAATGGGCGGGATGAAACAGCAGCTGATCGGGGGCGGCTGGCTGCTGCTGGGACTGCTGGCCCTGATAGCTTTTATCGAGATACGGGCCGGACGCGAAGCCAACGCAGCTGCCGAGAATACTGCATCACAGAAAAAGACTCTGCTGGAAAAATTTAAAGCCGTAGACCTGGCGATGAGAACGTTTCTTCGCGCTTATCCAGCCAGAACCATGCTTTCCACTCTGGCCTTTCTGGGGGCCTACATTTGGGGCGCGCTTGAAGCCTATATGATTTGTTATTTTCTTGGAGAACCGGTGGCCCCCGTTACCGCATTGCTTATAGAGATGCTTTCGGTGCTGATGGACGGCATCTTCTTCGCCGTACCTGCCAAGACTGGAACGCAGGAAGCGACCAAAACCGCAATCTTTTCCGCGTTGGGGCTTAACCCGGCTACGGGGTTTGCGTTTGGCATAACCCGGCATATCCGCGAAATAGCCTGGGCCGGGCTCGGTCTTCTTCTTTACTACCGCCATTCCGCAGCCGCAAAAAAAATCCGGGCTTAAGCCCGGATTTATCGCCTGCATAAAACTGTCAGCTTACAGTATATTTTGCGTCACCGCTATCAGAATTCCGAACGTAGCGTCACCGACACTGGTCTGAATTGTGTAAGCCGATAAGAACATATCGACACCCACACCCGTGTCAACGTCCACGACACATCCCATATCGGCATTGGCAAGCGCTATCGGCGGATTATCCGCCCAACCAACCATCTTCTGGGACAGACAGCTTTGCGCCAGCATCGTGGCCTTCAACTGGCGCCTGGCACGCGACACGTTCTCATAACGGTTGGTGGCCCACTTAAGCATCATTGTTCCCATCATGGCCATTACCACCGACAGCACAACCGTATGCATCAGCAGGGTGCCTTTGTTATTGTTAAGAAATCCTTTTTTATAGTCCATAACTCAGCTCTTCGATGTCAGAGACGACTGAACCTTGAGCCTCAGATTCACCGACTCTGCAATCGGCCTCGTGCCCGTGGATGCGGACGCCGGCTTGAATATTTCCAAATGTATGTTAACCTGCCCGGGGTATCGGCTGTCCTTGGTAAAAGCTCCGGCGCTCAAGCCCCCGACTACCTTAGTGGCTATCGTACCGTCAGACAACGCACTGCCGCAAGAAGACATAGTCGGATAAGTAAGGGCAGCGGGATCGGTAGAAGAAGTTCCGAATGTGCCATATACCCCGGCAGGGGTAGTTGATCCATGTTTCGGACAGCCGGGATATTGTTTGACATCGTTATCTATGGATTTAGAATATCGATAAAGATCATATTCCACCTGTCCATAGTCTGGATTGGTAGAGCCTTCCGTCAAACAATACCAGTACCAAGTCGGTTTGCCCGCAGTTTCAACAGATGCTGTCGGGAAACACCCGTCCTGCCCGATATTAATGCCGCCTCGCAGCCATTTATTGTTGGCACTTGTCTCTTCAGAAACCAACATGGTTGAATTCTGCATGTCCGACTGGATGGACCGCGCGGCTATGGCCATGGCAGTGGAATGGTAATCTTTCTTGAAGGCCCAGCTTCTGCCCTTGAACGCATTGCCCCATATCAAAGCCAAAGTGCCGCTGACCACGCCGATAATGACGAGAGTCACCAGCACCTCTATCATCGTAAAGCCACGGGCACGACCGCTATTCATATATCCCCCGCTAGCCTGTAGCATAGTTTACAGTGAAAACCACTTTTTTGCAAGTCAACGCTGCATCGCAGCCATTGCAACAGGTAACTGCTTCCACCTCGTAATGGAACTCCGCGCCAGCCGGGAATTTGTCGCGCAAGGTAAGGCCGCCGGCATCCGGCATATCCAGATAACAATCCATGGCATGGTTGCCAGCGGACAACGGGCTGGCATCGTCGCACAAACCAAGATAATCTCCCGAAGCCAGGCCCACAGGTAATGAGGCGGCATCGGCAGTAACAAAATCCTTGAGCTTGTCCGACACTGTTTTAATCATGTACAACGAAGTCTGGCGCAAGTCGGCCTTTTTGTAAGCGACAGTGGTGCTTATCATAACGCTGGCTATTGCCACGGCAACCATTGCCATTATCATGATTGAAATAACGGTTTCAATCAGGGTCAGGCCGGTTTTGCCGCGCCAGGGTTTTTTCATAAGCCTATACCTTTGGACAAGACGGATTTACCCAGTCAGTAGAATCACGCGTGGTGTTGCCCGAATGGCAACCGCCGTAGTTATCTATCCAAAAAAACCATTTTTCCGCGTTGTCTGTGGTGTCGCGCCTATCGGCGCAGGCCACACGATTCTCACCGGAGCCCGCCACGCAGCAGGTACCGGAAGGCGCATTGTTTTCACAGGCATAGAACAAATACTGATAGTTGTCCCAGTCGTGCGGAGTTACATATTTGCAGCCAATGACCTCGCCCACAGTGGTGGGTTTCCCGGTGGAAGGACATGCTGTTGTATTCAAGGAAGTGCTCAAGGATCCAGTCGGAGTCACTGCCTGGGCCGGCCAATCTGATTTGAGCATTCTCATTCCTGCGGCCACATTGTTCAGTATGCCTATGGCGTCGTAGGCCCTGGAGGTTTCCACAGTTCTGGACATGCGCGGCAAAGCGATTGCCGCCAGCGTGGCGATTATCGCGCAAACCACAACCATTTCTATAAGTGTAAATCCCTTGTTACTGCGCATATCCACCTCCATAATTCCTGCAATTAGGATAGCCCCAACTTGGCCGCGCCGCCAGTATCAGCCAGCACCGCCGCCGATTTGCGACAGCTGGAAGATGGGCATGAATATGGCAAGCACGATTACGCCTATCAGACCGCCGATGCCTACCACCATGATGGGGTCGATAACCGATGAAAAGCGCTGTATGAACTGGTTTATCTGTTCGACATAGAACTTGGAAAGAACGCCGATAATATCAGGCAGCTTGCCTGATTCCTCACCCATCCACATCATCTCAGTGACAAGGCCGGGGAAAATTCCGGTGTTTTTGAAGGCAGCAGAGATGGAACGGCCGGCAGCGACGTCATTCTTGACCGAACGCAACGCGCGCTGAATTACGAGGTTTTTGGAGAACGCGCCTTCCAGCACTGAAATGGTGTTCAGAATGCTGACGCCGCTGCGAATGAGCGTGGCCATGGTGGTCAGCAGACGCTCCAACTGCACGTTTCGGATAAACTTGCCCACCAGCGGAAGCTTGAACTGCAACTGGTTCCAGGTAAGGCGCCCGACTTCTGTGGAAAGATAGCTTTTAACACCTATCACTACTGCGGCTACAAACCCCAACAACAACACCAGATGATTGGTAACCAGACTCGAAAGATCCACAATAATCTGGGTGATCATCGGCAATTGCAGATGGAAGTCCTTGAAAATATCAGCAAACACCGGGACTATATAAACGATGAAGTAGGCCAACACGCCCAAAGACATTACAAGCAGCACCGCAGGATAGGCGACTGCGGTGATAATCTTTCCCTTCACCGCCTCCTGAGACTGCGTGTAGTTGGCAATCTGACGCAACGCACCCGGCAACTGTCCGCCCATTTCGCCGGCCTGCACCAGAGATACCCAGATAGTGTCAAAACATTTGGGATGCTTCTCCAGGGCCTTGCACAAGGCGCCGCCTGCGGAAACTTCTTTTGAGATATCGTTAACTACAGCGGCTAGCGCCGTATTCTCACCATGCTCGCCCAGCAGCGCCAGGGCCCGGATAAGCGGAACACCGCCGCTAAGCAGCGTGGCAAGCTGTTCGGCAAAAAAAGCGAGTTCCTGACCGCCGACCTTGCCGGACTTTTTCTTGATGCCGGACAACGGGCTCTTGGCGGCCGCTTCCGCCTGTATCGACAGGATGAAGAGACCCTTGTTCTGCAACTGCAGTACTGCCTGGTCCTCGTCCGCAGCCTCTATGGCGCCGTTAGTTGTGACGCCCTGTCCGTCCTGAACTGTGTATAGGAACTTGGCCACGATTTCCCCTAGTGCTCGCTTAAGGTCACTGAGTAGACTTCATCCACTGTGGTCTGGCCCTGTATCACCTTGCGCCAGGCGGAAGCGCGCAGGTTCAGCGTACCGTTTTTCTTGCCGGACTCGCGCAACTGCAGCAAATCCTGCGTCTTGTAGATAATATGCCGCATCTCATCGGTTATCAGGAAGACCTCGTATATGGCGCGACGGCCGAAATACCCGGTTTTACCGCATTTGTCGCAGCCGCGCGGCTTGTAGAAAGTCCACTTGGTGGTATCCGGAGGCGTGGTAAACATTCCGTCGGCCACTATATCGGCGCAAACCTTGGGGTCCGGCTTGTACG
>JAAYTX010000136.1 GCA_012523635.1 Elusimicrobiota bacterium | reverse complement strand
GGAATTTGAAAAGCATTTCAAGACCAAAATCCCGCGCTTCTGCGGCGAACCCTCGGCCCAGGGCGTGGAGCAGTGCTACTGGAACACACTTGAAGTGTTCAGGAAGGCTTTCGAGGCCCGCGGGGAGTTTTGCGCCGCAGCGTCGGAAAGGCTCAAAGCCTCTAAAGCTTCGCTGGATAATTTTAAGCGCGAGCCACGCAGAAACGCCCCTGACCTTTCGGCGCTGTATGCCGAAACAAACAGGCCGGACCAAACGCCAAAGGAGCTTAAACTGGTTCCGGGGTCACAGATTTCCCTTCGTTCAGCTTTCTGTTCGGTGCTGGGATATCTGAACAGACAGTCTTCCGGCGCTTTTCTTGCCAGCGCGGCAGACCTGTCTGCGTCCACCAGCCTGGTTGAGGCTGTCAACTCCTTTCCGTCCGGGTTTTACAACGCAGTCTCAAACCCGGAATCGAGGCTGGTCGCCGTAGGCGGCATCTGCGAGGACGCCATGGGCGCTGTTATGTCCGGGGTGTCGTCTTACGGGCGGCATATCGGCGTCACGTCCTCCTATGCGGCATTCATCTCGGCGCTTGAGCATATCCCGGCGCGCCTGCACGCCATAGGCCAGCAGGCGGCAAGCCGCGTAAACGGCGGTTCGCCTTACAACACTTTCATAATGATTAACGCCCACGCCGGAGTGAAGACCGGCGAAGACGGCCCCACCCATGCCGACCCGCAGGCGCTGCAGCTTTTGCAGGGCAATTTCCCGTCCGGCACGCTGATAACGCTGACGCCGTGGGATGCGCAGGAAATGTGGCCGCTGACCGTGGCTGCTCTGAAGAAACGGCCGGCCGTGCTGGCCCCGTACCTCACACGCCCGTCTGAGACGGTTCCGGACCGAAAGGCCCTTGGCCTGCCGGGGCCGGAGGCGTCAGCCTCCGGCGTCTATGCTTTCATGAAGGCCGCCCCGGCCGCCAAATGCGACGGCACTCTGGTTTTGCAGGGCAACGCCGCCGCCTCGGTGTTCGTCGGCGGTCCTCTTGGCGAACTGCGCAAGGCCGGCTATAACCTGAACGTTTTCTATGTTTCGAGCCTGGAGCTGTTCCAGCTGCTTTCCGAGACGGAGCGCGAGGCGCTGTTCCCCGCCCTGCTTGCCCGGGATTCGATGGGCATCACCGATTTTACGCTGCCTACAATGCAGTACTGGGTGCGGTCAAAGGAAGGGCTGGGCCATACCTTGCATCCGTTCAGGGACGGAACCTATGCGGGCAGCGGCAGCGCGGACAGCGTGCTGAAGGAAGCCGGTGCCGACGCGGACAGCCAGTTGCGCGCCATAACCGGTTATATTGAGGCAAGACACAAGAATCTCGGCTGCTGGTGCTGAGACATACATGGGGAGGAATTATGCCGGAAGAAAAACCGTATCTTACAGGACGCACCTATATCTTCAAACTGAACAAGGGCGACGACCTGCTTAATGAACTGCAGGAGTTTTGCCGCGACAATCAGATTAAATGCGGGATTATCAAAGGCATAGGGGCGGTCAGTTGCGCCACCCTGGGATTCTTTGACCAGAAAAAGAAGAAGTACAACAAGGTCAAGCATGACCGTGCGTTCGAGATACTGAGCCTGCTGGGAAACATCAGCCTTATGGAAGAGAAGCCCATGGTGCATTTGCACGCGTCGATGTGCGACGATCAGGGCGGGCTGGTGGGCGGACACCTGATGGGCGGCACCACCGTATTCGCCTGCGAGATTTTCGTGCAGGAACTGGTCGGCGCGCCCAAAATGCGCAAGCTGGACAAGGTTACCGGCATCACCATCTGGGCCGACTGCAAAGAATGAGCGCCAAACCCTTCCGCTCCGGTTTCATCGGTCTGGCGGGCCTGCCCAACGCGGGCAAGTCCACGCTTCTGAACAGGATAGCGGGAGGGAAGCTGGCCGCGGTTTCCCCTAAGCCGCAGACTACGCGCGTAACCACCAGCGCGTTCAGGGAAAAAGAGGACTATCAGGCTGTGTTCGTGGACATGCCTGGCTTCCTGGAGCCTAAATACAAGCTCCAGGAGGCCATGCTGGGCATGGTGGAGAAGACTCTGCGCGATGGAACAGACATCATCTGCCTGGTAGCCGAACCGGCGCTCCCCGGTGAAAAGGAAAAACTGCTTGCGGATAGGATAAAGCGCAGCGGAAAGCCGGTGTTTCTGGCTATAAACAAAACCGACAAGCTCCGCTCGGACGCGCAGGCGGACCAGACTGCCGGGGAATACAAGAAGTTGCTGCCGTTGGCGGGCGTGTTCAAGATTAGCGCTTTGTCCGGGAAAGGCGTAGAGCCGCTGGTCAGCGCCATGGTGGCTCTGCTGCCTGAGCACGAGGCTTATTTTCCAAAGGGACAGTGGACCGACAAATGGGAGCGCTTCTTCGCCGAAGAGCACGTGCGCGAACAGATTTTTCTTCAGTACGAGCAGGAGATCCCCTATTCCTGCGCCGTGGCGGTCGAGACTTTCCGCGAGAATCCGGGCGGAAAGGATTACATCCGCGTCGTCATCTACGTGGAACGCGACACGCAGAAAGCCATCATAATAGGCAAGGGCGGCGCCGCAATAAAAAATCTGGGCCAGGAAGCCCGCAAGGGGCTTGAGAAGTTCCTTGACAGGCCCATACACCTTGAGCTGTTCGTGAAAGTGCTGCCGGGCTGGCGCAACGACGAGCAGGCTTTGAAAAGGTTCGGCTATGTGGCCGAAAAACCGAAGGGAAAGCAATAAGCGATGAACCCGCTGGAACCGCTTCGCGATTACTGGCGCAAAAACAGACGGGAGATTTTGGAGGAGCACAAAGTGCCGGGCTGGGTGCGCCCGGCGCAGCTGTTTTTTGCCTATCTTTTGCTTTTCATCGCGGCGCTTGTAATCGCCGACCTGCTGGCCGCGCTTGCCACCTGGCTGCTAAGCAGGTATTACTTGTGGCATTACGGCAGCATACTTCTGCGGCAGAAGCAGTTTGTCTACTATTCCCTGCTGATACTGGTGTTGTGCGTTTCTCTGGCCCTTCTGCATCTGCGTGTGGCGGCGCTTATGCAGCGCCACATAAGCGCGCTGTGGCTGCGTTCGCTTTGCATGTTCGTCAGTAGTTTCATGGTGTTGCTGCTGGTGGGCAGGGTTGTTCCGGCGAGAGTGTTCGGCCCCGGGCTTTTTGCGGCGTTGCCGGTGGTGCTGGCGCATGCGGCGGGGGGAATTCTGGGTTTTGCGCTTCCGCCGGAGCGCAATCCTATGCGCGACGCTAAATGGCTGGACCGCCTTCTCGCCTGAAAGCGGCGTTTCCCGCCGTTACAAATCTTAAATTTCCCAGATTCCAGGTATAAGGCGGCCGCAGTTGCCGCAGGCGGCTTGTCCGGCTGTTTGTATTTTGAGCTTCGCTTTTTCAGCTGAATAGCCGTTGCGCCGCACCAGAAGCGCGCCGCATTTGGGGCAATCGGTGTTTGAGTGTTTCCCGCCGCTTATGTTCCCTGCGTATACGTAGCTGAGGCCGCGGGACTTTCCAAGTTCAACCGCGGACAGCACCGCCCGGCTGTCTGTGGCGGGTCTGTCCGCGAGTCTGTAATCGGGGTGGAAGGCCGTTATGTGCCAGGGAAGGTCAGGAGACACAGACTTGATGAAATCAGCCATTGCCGAAAGTTCTGATGGAGAGTCGTTGAATCCAGGCACCAGCAGCGTCACGATTTCCACCCAGATGCCTTCTTTGTGGAGAAGCGTTATCGTGTCCAGCACCGGGCGGAGCGAGCCTCCGGTCATTTCGCGGTAGGAAGTGTCGCTGAAGCACTTGAGGTCCACCTTGTAAGCCCTCACGTATGGCTTCAGGAAGGCTATAGCTTCCGGCGTGGCGTAGCCGTTGGAAACAAACGCGCAGACTTTTTCCTTGCCAGCCGCTTTGAATATGTCCGCCGCCCATTCCGCGCTTATCAGGGGTTCGTTGTAGGTGGAAACAAGGAGCTTGGCCCCGCAGGAATCGGCAGCCGCGGCTATTTCAGAGGCTTTCGCCCGTCTTATTTCGCCGGAGAAAAACGTGCTGTCCTGCGACTGCGATATCCCGTAGTTCTGGCAGAACCGGCAGCGGAAATTGCAGCCCAGCATCCCGAAAGACAGCGCTCCTGAGCCGGGCAGCACGTGGAAGAAGGGTTTTTTTTCTACAGGGTCGCAGGCCAGCGCCGATACATAGCCGGACGGCGCGCGCAGTTCCCCGCCGCGTACGAAGCGCATGCCGCAGATGCCCCGCCCGCCTTCCTTTATCCTGCATCTGTGGGCGCACGCGCAGCATGCCTGCCGGCCTTCGTCGCGCCTGAACAGCAGGCCCGGCGCGGAGAATTTGTCCAAATCAGTTATGGCGGTCATGGTTACGGCTTTGTTTGGCACGGCGAATTTGCTTTATTATATATTGCTTTATGTTCAATAAACTACTTTCCCTGCTTGCCTGCTCCGCCCTGGCCGTTTCTCTGCTGGCCGGGCCCGCCTCCGCCAAACCTTTCGAGATGGGCTACGGCATCGACCAGCGCTGGGAAGACGGGATAAAGGCCATGTATGCGCTTGATTTTAACGGCGCCGAAGGCCAGTTCCGCGCCCTGCTGGCCGAAAACCCGTCACATCCGGCCGGAAATCTGGCGCTGGCCTGCCTGATGTGGTGGCGAATGTCGCAGAATTTTGACGTTGAGGAAAAGCCGTTTGAACTGGAAAACGAATTTTTCAGCCAGGCCGAGCAGGCCATAGAAAAAAGCGAGACCATGCTCAAGACCGAGAAGACGGCGCAGATTTATTTCACGCTGGGCACGGCGCAGGGCATGATAGGGCGCTGGTACGCCCTTCAGCGGCGCTGGTGGAAAGCTTATGTGTACGGCTCGCGCGCCAAGAAATATCTGGACAAGGCCGTGTCCATGAATCCCGAGGTCTACGACGCTTATCTGGGCATGGGCATTTACAATTACTATGGCGACACCATACCCGGTGTGATGAAGCTCCCGGCCCTCCTGCTGATACACGGCGATAAAAAGAAAGGCCTGGCGCAGATACGCCTGGCGGTGGAAAAGGGGCGTTTCTTCCCCACCGAAGCCAGATTGTTCCTGATAAACATCCTGATACAGTTCGAGAAACAGTATCCTGAGGCCGTACAGACGGCGCTGGACCTGATACACCAGCAGCCGGACAACGTGTTTTTCCAGTTTGTGGAAGTGCTGGCCCGCTATAATTCGCACGACTGGATGGGTGCCATAGACACCTGGCGCGAATTTCTGGCGCGGCACCAGGACAGCTCCAACGACGAAGTGCAGAAGCAGCTTCCGCTGGTGTACCTGATAATAGGCAATTCCAACCTGATGCTTCAGCAGCGCGACGAGGCCATGGTCTGGCTTGGAAAAGCCATAAACGAGACGCGCCATCCGGAAAAAGGCTGGGTGACTTTCGCCTATCTGCGCCGCGCCCAGCTTTACGATCTGCTCGGCAACCGCGCAAAAGCGGTTGAGGACTACACCGTAGCGGCCTCCAGGCCGGAATACTGGGATTCGCGCAAGGAAGCCAAGCGCGGCTTGAAAAAGCCGTACACGGAAGAGGATCTTTACAACAAAATCACTTCCATTGACTGAAAACGGCAAATCCTATATATTGAAAATATGCTCAAAGCTATTCCCGACAGCGAAATCAAAGCGCTTATCTCCCTGATACAGGAAGAGGAAGAGGACAACGCGGACCGCCTTAAAGGCGAGCTGGCCTCGATAATAAGGCTCAACCCGGAGCGGGTGGAGTCCATAGTAACGCACGAATTCAGCGCCAATACACCGCAGTTCCTGCTTGACCTGCTGGAGGAAACCCGCTGGGAAGCTCTTGAGAAGATGTTCATGCGTCTGGCCATGCCGGCCAACGCTGACGTCAACCTGGAGGAGGGGCTGTTCCTGCTCTCCAAGTTCGCCTATCCGGCCATTTCGCTTATGGACATTTCGGCGCCTCTGGATGCCATGGCCCAGGACATGGAAACGGCTGTCGGGGACACCGATTCGCTTGAAAAGGTCATAGACGTGTTCCACGACGTGGTTTTCGGCAAGAACGGCTTCGCCGGGCACGAGCTAAACAGCTTCAGCCCGGACAACGTCTATCTTTACAGCGTGCTTAAAAACCGCAGGGGCACTCCTGTCACCATGGCGGCCGTTTACATGCTGCTGGGCAGGCGTCTGAACGTCCGCATCACCGGCGTGGATTTCCCGGGACATTATCTGGTGGCGTTCAAGGCCAAGAACGGGGCCCTGCTCGTGGACCCCTATAACGGCGGTAAAATAATCACTGAAAAGGAATGCCGCGACATTGTGGCGCGCCGCGGCATGCGCTGGACGCCTGAATTCCTGCGCGCTTCCGATTCGGCCGGCACCATAGCTCGTTCCATCTCCAACCTTATCTTCATCTACAACAAGCTCAAGGACGAGAAGAAAAACGTCTACCTGAAGCGGTACATGGAACTGCTGCAGGACTGAGCCGCAAGCCTTTGTCTCATGATAAAGGTCGAAAATCTTTCCCGCAGTTACGGCAGCGTCAAGGCGCTGGACAGCGTTTCCTTCACCGCGTCCGTGGGCCAGATAACGGCTTTTCTGGGGCCAAACGGCGCAGGCAAAACCACCGCTTTTAAAATCCTTTCCGGCTATCTGGCGCAGGATTCGGGCTCCGTTTTTATCGGCGGCATGGACGCATCCTTACATCCACTGCAATGCCGCGCAATGACCGGCTATCTGCCGGAGAACAATCCGCTTTACGAAGATATGGAGGTCTGCGAGTTCCTGGTCTGGGGCGGGGCTGCGCGCGGCCTTTGCGGACAGGCGCTTGCCTCGGCGCTGGACAGGGTTGTGCAGACCTGCGGCCTGGCGCCAGCCGCGGGCAAGCCCATAGGCGCGCTTTCCAAGGGCTTTCGCCAGCGTGTAGGCATAGCCAACGCGCTCATTCACTCTCCCAAAATACTTCTGCTGGACGAACCGTCGTCGGGGCTGGATCCTAACCAGGCGGCGGAATTGCGCGGACTTATCAGAAATCTCAGCCATGAAACCGCAGTGCTGCTTTCCACACACATACTCAGCGAGGCCCAGGCGCTTTGCGACAAGGTTGTGCTTATCAACCGTGGAGTGATAGCGGTACAGGGCACGCCGCAGGAACTGGCCCGGGCCAAGGCCCCCGTGCTGATTGCCGTATTTGAGCAGGAAGCCCCTGCTTCGGTGCAGGAAGCGATAGCCGGGCTGGAAGGCGTCTCCGCAGTGGAGCGAGATAGGGAGGCCGAAGACATTGTCCTGCGCATTTACTGCGTACAAGGCGCTGATTTGAGGGGCGAGGTTTTTGCGCTCGCGGCGCGTTCTGGCTGGCCGTTGCTTGAACTGAAGAGGGAGCGGGATTGGTTGGAAGCCATGTTCAGGGAGTTGACTGCATGAACTCCGGGTTCCGCAAGTTGAGGGTATTTGGCGCGTTGTGCTCCAAGGAGTTGGCGCATTATTTTTACTCTCCGGCCGCCTATCTGGTAGCGGCAGGCTTCCTGCTTGTGTCGGGCTACCTGTTTTCTGTGCCGTTTTTCCTGCTGAATCAGGCTTCGGTGCGCGGATTCTTCGAAGGCGCTCCGCTACTGATGACTTTTGTGGTTCCCGCCGTCACAATGCGCTTATTCGCCGAGGAGTTCAAAAGCGGCACGGCTGAACTGCTGCTTACCTTGCCCGTGCCCGAGTGGCAGATACTGCTGGCCAAAACCGGAGCGGCTTTCTGCGTGGTTTGCGCCATGCTGTGCCCCACGGTTGTCTATCCCGTTACAGTGGCGTTTCTGGGCAACATAGACGGCGGGGCGGTGCTGTGTTCGTACGCCGGGCTGGCCCTGCTGGGCCTTATGCTTTCCTGCATAGGGGTTTTTGCTTCCGCTTGCGCCAGGAACCAGATAACGGCTTTCATAACCGGGTTTCTGCTGTGCTTCGCTTTTTTCATGGCTGGGAAGGCCGTGCCTTTTCTGTCCGGTTTGTTGGGAAATGCGGCGGCCTTTATAGGCTTTGACGCGCATATGGACGCGTTTGCCAGAGGAGTTGCCGATAGCCGAGACGTGCTGTATTTCCTGTCTGTTTCGGCCCTTTTCCTTTATTTTTCACTTTTGCGCCTGTGGCGGAGGCCTTTGGGATGACGCTTAATCCAAAGCAGAAGCAGGCGGCCGCGCTGACAGTATCGGTGGCGCTGGGCTGCGCGTTATTCGCCGCCCTGAACTGGCTGTCATCAGAACTTCATGCCAGGGCCGATTTTACCGCAGGCCGCATTTATTCCATAAGCCCGGCCACCGGAAAACTGCTTTCCCGGCTGGAGGACCCCCTTTCCGCCACGCTTTACTATTCGCGCGAACTTCCGCCGCAGATTGCGGCGATGAAATCATACGCGCACGACTTCCTGGACGAATACGCTGCGTCTTCCGGCGGCAAATTCCGCGTCGCGCTCCGCGAACTTGGGCCGGAAAATTACGAGCAGGGCCTTAAAGCCGGTATGCTGCCCGTGCGTTTTGATGTCTACGCCAAGGACAAATACGAGCAGCGCGAGGGCTTTTTCGGCCTTTCCGTGCAATACCGGGACAGGAAGCAGCTGATGCCGTTTATAAATGACGTGGACGGCCTGGAATACGAACTGTCTTCACGGGTTAAGGCGGTGCTGACTGAGAAAAAACAGGCCATAGGCTTTTTAAACACCCACGGCGCGCTGACTCCTTATGCCATGGACCCGTCTTTCACGGCCAAAATACGTTCGTCTTACGACGTCATGCTGGTCGACCTGTCTTCACTGGCGCTTTCTTCAGAAACAGTGTCCGCAATGCCTGCAATTTTCATTCTGGGGCCGCAGGAGCCGTTCTCCGAAGCCGAAATAGCCGTTCTGGACCGTTATCTCGTCGCCGGAGGTTCGGTGGTGCTGGCGCTGGACCAGAAAAAAATAAGCATGCGCAATTACGCGCTGGCCGACAATCCGTCCGGGCTTGCCCCGTGGCTCAAGTTTCACGGGCTGCTGCTTGGCGATGCCATGGCGCTGGACTCGCAAAGCCAGGCCATACAGGTGGCGCGCCAGCAGGGGTTGTTCACTTTCAGGAACATAGTGCAGTACCCTCCGTTCATTCTGGCTTCGGATCTGGACAGGCAGCATCCAGTGACCCGCACGCTGGATTCGCTTATTTTCCCGTATGCCTCTCCAGTCGGCGTTGCGCCGGGGGTAACGCTGAAAAAAATCGATGTGCTTGTCCGTTCTTCGAAAAAGAGCTGGCTCGCCCCTTTCGGGAACGCCTTTGCCGATGTCGACCCGTTCCGGGATTTCGCTGCATCTAAAACGGGGGAGGAAGGACCTTTTGCGCTGGCTGTGGCTGCACAGTCCTGTTTCGTCCCTTATGCCGTGCAGGCTTCCAGCGTTCCTTCTGCTGCGTTGCCGCAGGCGTGCGGCAGGCTGGCCCTGCTGGGTACTTCGCGTTTCGCGCAGCCAGAACTAGGGATGCCGGATATGAATTTCATCTTCCTGCTTAATCTTATGGACTGGGCTGCCCAGGAACAGGCCCTGGTGGACATAAGGGCAAAAGCTTCTTCATTCCACCCGTTGCGAGAACTTTCTCCTGTCCGTAAAAAAGCTGTGCGCTATGTGATAGTGCTTCTGCCGCCGCTGCTTGCCGCCCTGTCTGGCTTGCTGGTGTGGCATTTAAGGCGCAGGCGCAATAAAAAGACCGCCGCCAGGTATTGCAAAAGCGATGCTTAGTTCCTCCGTCATGCGCAGAATGGCGCTGGCATTGCTGTTTCTTGTTGCCGCCGCATTGTTATTGCGGGTGAGGTCCGGCGGACGGCAAGAAACCATGGCTGGCCGCTATTTCCCGCGCAAGACCGCCTATTTCGAGATTTCCCGCGCCACTGAAACATGGAAATTCCGCCGTTTAAGGAACGGATGGGTTTTGTCGGAGCCTTTTGAATATCCCGCTGATTCCGCCGAAATACGCGCATTGCTGGTTACAGCCGCCGCAAGCAGGGTTTCGCCTCCGCTGGTCTTATCTTCCGCGTCGGCCTCCGCTTTCGGCATAGGCGAAGGTGATTCGGTGACGGCTGTTTTTATGGATGAGGTTCGAGCGCCATTGCTTAGGCTGTCCACGGGCAAGGAAGCCGAACAGCCGGAGAGTTTTTACTGGCAGGATAAAGCCGGTGATATCCGTCTCGCGGAAGACTTTCCTTCCGCTGTTCTTAAGCGTCCATTTTATGACTGGCTGGACAGGACAGCCGCTTTTCTTCCTGGCGGCCCTGATTTTGTGCGGCTTTCATGCGGTAGTTCATCGTTTACTGTGGAGCAGTCGTCTGCCGCTTGGCATTTGCGCGGGATGCGCGGGGAAATTGAACTGTCTTCCGCGGCTCTGGCCGGTTTTCTGCCTGTATTTGTCCCTTCGCTTGAAGCCGCGGCTCTGTTGCCTTATCAGGAGTGCTTTGCAATGCAAGAGGAGTTTCGTCTGGAAGTGAAGCCGTCCGGTCCTGCGCTGCCGTACCTGTTTTCAATAGGGCAGGCGGAAAAAGGTTTCAGACGCGCGCGCAAGGCCGGCGAAGGAAGGGTTTGTTTTCTTTTGCCGGATGAGAAGTTGTCTTCGCTGCTTCAAATGGGCGGCCTGGTTTGCGGCTCGCCCGGCAAACATTAATTAAGAATTACGAAATCAGGCATGGTTTGCTTTGCCGGTTTGGGCTCAGCGGCCGGTTTCTGCTGTTTGGTTCCGGGAACGGCAGGCTTGCTCTCCTGCGGCGGGAGCACGGTGCCGGGGGCAGGAGCCTGTCCCGCAGGGGCGTCTTCCAGCGGGACCATTATCGCTTCCTGGAGCTGGTTCGGGGTAGGCAGGGTCTGTTGCCTGGGATTGGAGTCCTTTCTGGCCGGGCGCAGGTAAGGGTTGCCCTTTTTGCTTTTGTTTTTCGCTTTTTCTTCGGCGTCCATGGTGCCGAAACGGTAGCTGAGGCCGGCCTGGAACGAGGAACCGAGCTCGTTGCCTGTTTCCATGCTGACATCGAAGGAGAAGTCCATGAAGCGCACTCCGCCTCCCAATGTGAATTCGGCGGAATCCTGCAGAAATTTGTAGCCCGCGCGCGCGACCATGGAGTTCAGGTCGAGTTCAAGTCCAAGTCGTGCGCGGTTGAGTTCCTCGTACGTGTAGCGCAGCAGGTCCGCGGCCACCAGCAGCTTGTAATCCTTCAGCCGCACCTGTTGCGAAAGGCCCGCCCTCACGGTTGTGGGCAAGGGGTCGCCCACTGATATGTATTTCACTTCGTTTCCCACGTTCAGCACCGAGAGGCCGAAGCGGGTATTGCTTTCAGGTATCACTGCCTGGTAGCCGAAATCTCCGGCGAAAGTTGTGTTGGAGGGCATGGTGCCGTCCGGGGCGGGAAGCTCGGACCGGATTACCTTGACGCTGGCGCCGATATTGTGGCGCAGGCTCATCGTGTTGACGAAAGTCACGTCGTGCACGAACAGCGTTTCGGCATAGGAGAACGAGTAGACGCTGTCTCCTCCGGCGGAAACGCTGCGCCCGGTGAAGGCGGAGGTGCCGTTGGTGTTGAGCTTGTTCCATTCCATGCTGCCGTTTTTGGACGAGTAGTAGGAAATCGAGATTACCGGTTTTTCCACACCGGCCAGGCCGGTGGTCGGCAGGGGGGACAAAATGCCGAAATACTGGTTCTGCGTGTCCTGGACGTTGTCTTTATACGAGCCGGCGGCTTCCAGGGTTTTTGCCTGTACCAGCCCGGCCGGGTTGTACCACGGGCCGTACACGCCTTCGGCGATGGAAGTGTATGCGCCGCCCAGCGCCGCGGGGCGCGGGCCAATGTCGAACTTAAGCGAAGTGAGCGCGGTGACGCCGGGATTGCCAGCCAAGGCATGGGAGGGGGCAAGCAAGGCGCATAATGCCATGGCGGCAAGGCGAATTACGGGTGTGCGCTTGGGTTCCATGTCTTATTTCACCACCACTACTTTTTTCGTGGCGCTAAGGCCCGGGCCTGATATCTTCACTATGTACAGCCCGCTGGCCACGGTGTTTCCGGTGCTGTTTGTCCCGTTCCAGTAGAAATTGCCCTTTCCGGCTGAAGCGGCGCTGCTGGACAGCGTGTTGATGAGCGTGCCGTCACGGCTGTAGATTTTTGCGGTTACAGTTCCGCCGGATACTATGCTGTAGGCTATGGTAAGGCAGTCCGAGCCGAACTGCGAACATCGTCCCGATGCGTCCGGCGTGAATATGTTGTTCCACAGCATGACTGATGAGGTGTTTGCTGTGATGTTCAGCGGGGCGGAGACTCCCAGAGAAACGATCTGGTCCTGCCGGGTGCGCCCGAATACCTCCAGCATCACGGTTCCCACCGACGGGTAGCGTTGCGCGAAGCCTGTCTTGAGCCGTATGGAGCCGGTTATTCTGCCGGAAACTTCGGTTGTGCTTACGCTTACCGTTTCCAGGAGGCCGCCGGTTTCCGTGTCAGCTTCCGCCAGCGCCGTGCCGTTGATGTCAAGAAGCGCGGCTTTCTCGTAGTTCTCCACCCTGGCCGTCATGGTGGACACCCAGGAGAGCGTGCCCGCATAATCGTAGGTGTTGTAAGGCACTGAGAAGCTGAAAAGGTCGTTGTCGTAGGTGGCGCCGATTATCGAGGCGTCCAGCGAACCGCCCTTGTTGTAGCTGAGGGACAGCGTATACGGGGAGGTGCTGATGTCCGGGCTGTTGCCGCCGAGGTCGACAGGAGCGGCGCAGACCATGATGACGTAGCGCCCGGAATATGGAAGCGCCTGGGTCACGGTCATGGAGGACATGCGCGTAAAGCATTCTCCGGAGGCGGGGCAGTTTCCGCCGGAACTGCGCGAGTCCGGGTCCAGCATCGGGATATTTTCCGAAAGCAGGTGGTCGTACGGGTCTTTTATGGTGACCATGTAGGCGTGATATGTGTTGGGATGCTGCTCGGAAGACGGATAATTGATTGAGACGGTAATCGTCCCGGTAGGCGCTGAGACGGAATAGTAGTCCAGGTCGTACTGCGGGTTTATAGTGGCCGAGAATGGGCTCGTGCTGATGTTCGCCGCCAGAGTTATGCCGTTGTTGGGCTCGTAACTGTCGGTGCCGGACAGCGGCGAGGTGATGTTGTGTCCGCTGAAGGCCAGCGCTATTTTGGGCAGGTAGTTGGCGGAGCAGGAGGCCGTTCCTTCCAGTTTGTCGCACACCATTTCCATGATGTCTCGGAATTCGAGGAAAGTTTCGGGGAAGAAGAACAGCGATTGGAAAATGAAGGTGTCGGCCCTAGGGCCTTCAGCCCTGAGGCCGAGCCATGTCGCGGTGTATGAGGAATTGCGCAGTTCCCAGAACGACTGGCTCAAGGGAGGGCTGTCGTCGTGCACTTCGCTGACCCAGGTGGAGGTGGAGTATATGGCGCAGTTGGAGGGCGAGGCTGCGCCGCAGTCCGATTCAAGGTTTCTTATCGCATATGGAAAGGCGAAAGCGCCTATCAGGCTGCCCAGGGGGTCCTTGTTCGGGTTTGGCGCCGTTTTCTGCATGGAGCTAAGGGCGAAATAGTCGGACAGCGCTTCCTGTATCGCGCCGGCCTCTGCGAAATAGGGGGCGGTGAAGACGCGGTCCTGCATGAAGTGCACATATTCGTGGCGCAGCGTTGGGCTGTCCAGTCCCATGGAACGGTAATTGGACAGAGAGTAGTCGTAGTAGCCGTTGCCCAGCACCAACATTTTGTTCGGCACGGAGTAGAAGCCGTTGTCGTAACCTTCGGCCATATTGTCCTGCTCGGGGTTGGCCTCGGCCAGAATCGGGACGGTGGTGTTGAGGTTGATCAGGCCGGAACTGTTTACGCCGTTGTTAATATAGTCGTGCAGTTCGTTCAGGTGGTAGAAGATGTTTACTTCCGCCATGTTGCGGAAAGTGCCCTTGGTGGTCGCCCAGGGCGTGATGCGGCTGTAGTTCCAGGTGAAGCTGCCGTCGGCCGCCGCGCTGACCGTAGGATTGGAGAGCGTCAGGCAGTTGGCTCCGGCTACAGTGAAGCCCGGGTTTCCCTCTCCGCCGTGAGATTCAAGCTGAAGCACAAAATTCGGGTTCTCTATCTGCGGCCCGGTAAATGCGTTTACGCGGTTGCCGAAATACGCGGCCATGCGTTCGCCGCTGGCCGGGTTGAGGAAAAGCAGCGAGTCGTATTCCGCGACAGTGCCCAGCTGGAAATTGGCCGCCATGCGAATTTCGGCCTTGGAAAAATATGCGGTTGCATACGGGAAAGTCACGGTCGTGACATACAGCAGGGGTTCTGTTGAAGTGCCGGGAGTATAATTGAGCACGGACGGATTTGCAGGGTTCAGCAGGCAGGAAGACCAGGTGCCGCTGCCTGTGTCGTAGTGCGCGCTGCGTCCCATGTTATTTGAGACCGCTATGTACGGGCCTTTCAAGGAGGCGAATATCTTGCCGTCCTGGGAGAAGGAGAAAGTGCCGGCGGAGCCGGTGACAGTCCTGGTGGAATAACCCTGTATCCAGACGTACTGGTTGCGTATGGTTACTGTAGAACAGTCGGAAAAATCAGCGTTGCGCGGATAGTCCGCGTAAACATGGCCCTGTATCGTGCCGGAGACGGCATAGCGGCGCAGGCTTTCCCTGAACAGTACTTCGCCGTTTGAGGCATTGATGTAGTAGCGCCAGGGTTCTGCCCCGGTTTCCTCGCCGGATTCTATTTTCCAGGCCAGGTAGGTTTTGTTGTCGACCGGCGAGCGGAAATAGACCAGTTTCCCGTTATCCGCCGTGACGCTGGCGCCATCCGCGCGGGTGCGGGATATGGCTGATGCTTTTGACATGGCAGGCGCTGATGTGGCGGAAGCAAGCGACTCGGCATGCGTGGAAGAATAGTAGATTACCCGGCCCTGCTCGTCTATATGAACCTTTACTGAAGCATTATCCACCGGCAGGCCGTTATAGTACTGGCGGAACAGCAGATGCGTGATTCCCAAGGCCTTTTTTGAGTTTTCAAGCTGCAATTGCGCGGGGTCCAACTGCAGGTATCCCTTGTTCTCTTCCAGAAAACGTTTTGCGGCGGCAACAGGATCGCCTACATAGAACATGTTCTGCCCGCCCTTCAACGTGCGGGGAACGGCTGAGTCGGGGCGGAAGCGCACCTGCCATGGCGAGAGGGCTTTTTCGGCAGCCAGCGCCTGCTGGCGCACTGTTAATGGCAACGCATATGCTGCCTGCGGCGCTGCCGAGGGGAGGGTTTTAAGCCGGGCTGCGTCCCGTTTCTGCCCGGACGAACTGCGGGAGGCCAGGGCAGGACCGGCACAGAGGGTCAGCACTAGCGCCGTGGAAAACATGCGAAACAAGAAAGAATGCCGCGAATTCATGCTAATCATGCGCTTTGTATCCGTATAAATATTTCTATTATCAATACAGTCTAGCACATTTGCCGCAGATGGTTAGAGGTACCGGACAGGGGCCAAAAGACCTATTTTTATAATAGGCCCATCGGCTCATGCGAGAATCCGGCGGATAAACTATATTAGGTGCAAGCGGGAGCCGGATCAGTAAACAGGTCCTCGCAAAGAATGTAACCGGAGGCATTTAATGAAGAAACAGTGGAAAAGTGTGCTGGGCGGACTGTCTGCCCTGCTGCTGTTGTCCTGCAGCGTGGTTTCTTTCGGCCAGGAACTGCGCGGCCTTAAAGTCAACGACCAGATAGACACTGTAAAAAAGGCGATTCAGAGCAAGAAGGCGCAGTGGGTCGCCGGAGAAACCTCGCTTTCCAAGCTGTCTCCCGAAGAACAGCAGGCTCGCGTCGGTTACAATTTCGAGCTTCCTAACATTCCGCCTCTGTCGAGATCCAAGCTGGTTACCAGGGCTCCGCTTCCTGAAAGCGTGGACTGGCGCAAGAAAGGCGTAGTCGCCCGCATCAAGGACCAGGGCCAGTGCGGTTCCTGCTGGGCTTTCGCCATGACCGGCGGTCTTGAATCCTATGTGATGCGCGCGCAGGACAAGGAAAGGAAAGTTGAACTGTCCGAGCAGGTGATGGTTTCCTGCAGCGGAGCCGGTTCCTGCAACGGCGGACGCCTGAACGCTAACTTCCTTAAGACCACCGGACTTCCGTCTTCCGATTACTATCCTTACTCCGCCTCTGACGGCGATTGTGGCGAGGCCAAGGACGGCTGGCAGGACGCGTCTTATAAAATAGATTCCTGGGGCTCCATATCCGCGAACTTAGGCGATATGAAATCAGCGCTGGCGCAGTACGGCCCGTTGCCTACAGCCCTTTTGGTTTATGAAGACCTGATGC
>JAAYTX010000135.1 GCA_012523635.1 Elusimicrobiota bacterium | reverse complement strand
GCTGCGACCACGCGGGCTTCGCCCTCAAGGAAATCGCAATCAACCAGATAATAAAGAACGGGCACAAAACCCTTGATTTAGGCACCGACACCGACCAGAAACCGGTGGATTACCCCGATTTCGCCGCCGCCGTCGCACGCGCGGTGCTGGAAGGAAAAGCCGACCGCGGCGTGGTAATCTGCGGAAGCGGCATCGGCGCCTGCATAGCGGCCAATAAATTCAAGGGCATCCGGGCAGGCCTGTGCCACGACACCTACTCCGCCTCCCAGGGCGTTCTGCACGACGACATGAACGTTCTCTGCCTGGGCGCCCGCGTGATAGGCCCTTCTCTGGCCTGCGCGGTGCTGGACGCTTTCCTTTCCTCCTCTTTCACCAATGAAACGCGCCACGTGCGCAGGCTGGACAAAATAAAGGCGCTCGAAGCCGGAAAATAAACACGCGCAAGTCCAAGGGAGCGAACCATGAAAAAACCCGCAAAAAAACAGGCTGTTCCGGAGAATTCCTCCACCCGTCTGAACGAGGCGGCGGCCAAGTTCGCGCGCAACGGCATTAACAAGCTAAACCAGATGCGCTTTGCCTCCCGCCTGTGGGAGAAAGACGGCACCCTCTGGAAAAACGACCCGGCCCACCTCAAAATAATCTCCAATTCCCTTGGCTGGCTGACAGTGCCCGCGTTCACGCTGGAAAAACTGCCGGAGATAAACGCTTTCGTGGAATCGGCCCGGAAAAAATTCACCGACTGCGTGGTGCTGGGCATGGGCGGCTCCAGCCTGGCCCCCGAAGTGTTCCGCAGCCTGTTCCCCGCTAAAAAAGGCTATCCGCGCCTGCACGTCCTAGACAGCACCGACCCGGGGTGGATAAGTTCCCTGCGCGCCAAACTGGACATTTCCAAAACCCTTTTCATCTACGCCAGCAAATCCGGCGGCACAGTGGAACCCGCCTCTTTCTTCCGCTACTTCCACTCCGAAGCCTCGAAAGAACTTAAAAACCCTTCCGAAAACTTCATAGCCGTCACAGACAACGGCACCGGCCTGCACAAGATGGCGCAGGAAATGAAGTTTGCGAAAATTTTCGTGAATCCCTCCGATATCGGCGGACGATTCTCGGCCCTTTCGCTGTTCGGCATGGTGCCGGCCGCGCTGGCCGGGATAGACGTCAAAACCCTTCTTGAACGCGCGCTGGACATGGCCTCAGCCTGCGGCGCGAAAAAGCCGCTGGACGGCAACCCCGGCGCGGCGCTGGGCGCCGCCATGGGCGCGGCCGCGCTTTCAGGCGCGGACAAACTGACCCTGCTTATGCCCGGCGAACTTTCGGTGCTGGGCCTTTGGATAGAACAGCTGGTGGCCGAAAGCACAGGCAAGGAGGGGAAAGGCATAGCCCCCATAGCCAACGAACAGCCCCTCACACCCGAGGATTACGGCGCGGACAGGATGTTCGTCTGCTTCAGCCTCCGGAACGCGAAAAACAAGGCGGCGGAAAACCTGTCAAAAAAACTTTCAGACAGGGGCTTCCCCGTCATCACGGTTTCGATGCGCGACGAAAAAGACATCGCCGCCGAATATCTGCGCTGGGAGATAGCCACTGCCGCCGCTGGCGCGGTGATGGAGATAGACCCCTTCGACCAGCCAAACGTGCAGGAAGCCAAGACGCTCACCATAGGCGTGCTGGAAACCTTCTCCAAGCAGTCCGGCGAGGAGAAGCAGGCCCTGCACGAGCCGGGGCTGCGCTGTTCAGCCGAAGCTGAACGCGTTCTCGGCGGGCAGGCCAGCCTGTCAAACCTCGCGCAGGCCATTTCCCGGCTGGCCGGAAAAAACGACTATCTGGGCCTGCTGGCCTATCTGGACGGCTCGCGCGACACGGACAAGGCGCTGGCCGAACTCCGCCGCACGCTCTCGGAACAGACCGGCGCGGCCACGCTGTTCGGCTACGGACCGCGCTACCTGCATTCCACGGGCCAGCTGCACAAGGGGGGGGCCAACAACGGCGTTTTCATAATACTGGCCGCAGCCCCGGAAAAAGACCTGCAGGTGCCGGGGGAAAGCTACACTTTCGGACAACTTGAAAAGGCGCAGGCGCTGGGAGACTTCAGCGCGCTGGACGCCAAGGGACGGCGCGCGCTGTTAATCAGCCTGCCCGCCCCGGCCGGGGAAAGCCTCGGCCTGCTGTTGGATACATTGAATGGGGTAAATAACGACGCAGCAAACGGAGGTTGGGAAATGCCTAAGGCAGCTAAAAAAGCAGTGAAGACGGCGAAGAAAGCGGTGGTGGAAGCGCCCAAGCACTTTGTGCTTATCGACTTCCCCGCCATGAACGAGGCCACGGCGCCGGGACATTACGCGTTCCGCATAACCGCCAGCCTGTGCAACAAGGTGGAGATTTCCATCGACGACCAGCCCTGGATAGAGTGCCGCAACGCTTCCGGACACTGGTGGCACGACTGGTACGAGAACACGCCCGGCAGCCATCAGGTGGTGGCGCGCATGCACCTGGACAACGGCGAAGTGCTGGTCTCGCGCAGAAGAAGGTTTAAAACCCTCTAAACAAGCGGCAGACACCAAAACCCGGCTCGCACCACACGCGCGCCGGGAAGCGGTGCCCCCAAAAGGGGCCGGGCGGTCTTTTCGTCAAGTGAAAACCTACTACATACACACCTACGGCTGCCAGATGAACACGGCCGACTCCGAGGAAATGGCGCTGGCGCTGGCCCAGCGCGGCCTGCGGCAGGCGCACAGGCCGCAGGACGCCGACATCTATATCCTCAACACCTGCACGGTGCGCCAGCACGCCGAAGACAGGGCCGTATCCCATATAGGCCGCCTGAAACCCTGGAAAGAAAAAAAAGAGGGCCGCAAGCTGGTGGTGGCTGGCTGTGCGGCACAGCGGCTCGGCCCTAAGATCACCTCGCAGTTCCCGTTCGTGGACGCGGTGCTGGGTGCTTTGTCCATAGATTCTTTTCCGGAACTGGCCGCAACCCTGCGCCTTGATGGAGTGGAAAACCCTTCCCTGCCGTCTTCATCCCTGTGTTCCCTGGTCACGGTGATGCGCGGATGCCCGCACGCCTGCGCCTACTGCATAGTGCCCAGCGTGCGCGGCAAAGCCTCAAGCCGCCCGCCGGAACAGGTGCTTGAGGACATCAGGCGAAAAACGGAAGCCGGAGCAGCCGAGATAACGCTGCTGGGGCAGGCGGTGAACGAATACCGCCACGAAGAATGCCCCGACCTGGCCTCCCTGCTGCGCCTTGCCGCCGGAGTGCCCGGAGTGAAAAGGCTCCGTTTCATGAGCCCGCACCCTCTTTTTTTCGACGACAGCCTCATCCGGGAAATGGCGGAAAACCCGAAAGTGGCCGCCCACGTCCACCTGCCCGTGCAGGCCGGCAGCGACAGGGTGCTCAAGGCCATGCGGCGCGGCTACACGCGCCGCGGCATAACCGAACTGGTTTCACGCCTGAAAAAAGCAGTCCCGTCTATTGCCATTTCGGCTGACTTTATAGTAGGATTCCCTTCCGAGACGCAGGGAGAATTTGAAGAAACTTTGTCCCTGTACAGAGACTGTTCTTTCGCAAACGCCTACTGTTTCAAATTTTCCGCCAGGCCGGGTACGGACGCGGCGGAAATGCACCCCGCCATTGCGGAAGCCGAGCTGGAGCAGAGGCTCGCCGCGCTGCTGGAGGAAGTGAGGGCCAGCGCACAGCGGAACATGGATTCGCGGGTGGGCAAAACGGAAAGCGTGCTGCTGGAAACGCCGGTGGTTGGCAGGACATCCTCCAACTTCTGGGCGGAAGTGGACAGGCCCGGAAAACCGGGCGACCTGGTGGCGGCGGAAATGAAAGCCAGAACCGGGACCAGACTGAACGCGAGGGTCATATCATGATAGAGAAAAACAAGCCCCATATGCACGACAGGCGCAAGCACGTCCGTCTGCCGATAATACACGGCATACTGGAGCCGGTGAACCTCGTGTTCGAGGATCCCCGCGCCAAGAGCGGCACCGCCAGCCAGCCCGCAATACTTTCAAACCTCTCAGCCGGCGGCCTGCGCCTGATGACTTTCCTGGAACCGCCGAAAACCCAGAAGCTGGACCTGCATCTTGATTTGCCCGGCCTTGGCAAGGTGCCGATAAAGGGCCGCATCTCCTGGGTGCGGGGAAAGGGCGGCGTGTTCATGTCGGGCATAGCCTTTACCTCCATCTCCAAGCCGCACTGCCAGAAAATAAACGCAATGGCCGAGGACTATGCCGACTGCGAAACCCGCATAGGCCTGAAACTGCCGGAAGTGTGCGTCCCCAACTGCAAGTGCCACCACCTGTGCAACAAGCCGCAGAAGGACCTGGGCCTGTTCGACGGGCGCGAGCCGCAGGCGGCCCCCTGCAACTGCGACTGCTCCGGCAAGCGCAAAAAGCGCTGATGTCGCCGTCGCCGGAGCAGCGCAAGCCCATTGTGATCATGGGCGCAACTGCGTCCGGCAAAACCGACCTTGCAGTAGCGCTGGCCAAACTCTGCGGCGGGGAAATAATCTCCGCCGATTCTCGCCAGGTCTACCAGGAACTCTCCGCCGGGACCGCAAAACCCCCGGGCCAATGGCGCCCCTTGCCCGGCGGCGAACACGTCTATTATCACCGGGACGTCCCCTACCATTATGTTGATTTCCTTGACCCGCGCTCTTCCTGCGACGCGGGCACCTTCGCCGAACAGGCGCGGGAAATAGCCGCACAGGCGCAGGGGCGGGGAAACCCCGTTATCTTCGCCGGCGGCACAGGCATGTACATACAGGCCTACTGGAACGGCATGGACTCGCTGCCAAAACGCAACCCGGAAATCCGTTCCCGTCTGGAAGAGCTTTTCGCCAAAAACGGCAACGAGAAGATGCACAAACAGCTTTGCGAAGTGGACCCGGCGGCCGCCGAAAAAATCCCGCCCGGCAACACCCAGCGCATACTGCGCGCGCTTGAGGTGCACCAGATAACCGGCCAGCCGCTTTCCAAACTCTGGACGGGGCGCTTCCACTGCTCGCTTCCGGTGCAGAAAGCGGTCTTCGCCGTGCTTGAATGGGAAAAGCCGCTTTTGCGCGAGCGCATAACCCTGCGGGCGCGCGCGATATTCGACGCCATGCGCGAGGAAACCTCCCGCCTGCTGGACCTGGGCTATCCGCAGGATTGCCCGGCCCTGAAAAGCATAGGCTATCCGCAGATGATAGACCATCTTCAGGGCAAGGCCGACAGAACGCAAACCCTGCACGAAATAATATCGTCCACGCAGGCCTATGCCAAGCGGCAGGGCACCTGGTTCCGGCGTTACAAGAACGCCGTTTTCATACGGGTCGCTTCTCCCGACAGCTGGAATCCCGAGCAGGAAGCCGGGAAACTGCTGGCGCTGGCCTCGGCGCAGCTCCCAGCCTGACATGCCCAAAGAAACAGCCGTGCTGGTAAATGTGGAACTCAAGGAAGCGGAGCGTTCCGACGCCGCCCCTCCGCTTGAGGAACTGCGCCGCCTCAGCGCCACCGCCGGGGCTCGCGCCGTGTGCGAGATAACGGCGAGGCTGGATTCCTACACCCCGGCGACGCTGGTGGGAAAAGGCAAGGCCGAGGAAATCGGGCGCGAGGTGCGCCGCCACCAGGCCTCGCTGGTGATAATGGACGCCGACCTGAGCCCCGCCCAGCAGCGCAACCTGGAAGACGCTACCGGCGCTAAAGTCATAGACCGCACACGCCTGATACTGGACATTTTCGCCTCTCGCGCCAGAACCAGGGAGGGCGAACTGCAGGTGGAGCTGGCGCAGCTCTCCTACCTGCTGCCAAGGCTTTCCGGGCGCGGCGCGGCCATGATGCAGCAGACCGGAGGCATAGGAACCCGCGGCCCCGGCGAACGCAAGCTGGAATACGACAGGCGCAGGATACGCACCCGGATAATCAAACTCAAGCAGGAAATAGAGGCGATAAAAAGGGAGCGCGCGGTGCAGCGCAGGAAACGCGCGCAGATTCCGCTGCCGCAGGCGGCCATAGCGGGCTATACCAACGCGGGGAAATCCACCTTGCTCAACCTGCTTTCCGGCGGGCTTAAAAGCGTGTACGCCGACGACCTGCTTTTCGCCACGCTGGACACCTCCACCCGCCGCGCCAAGCTGGGCAACGGTTCCTCCGCGCTTTTCACCGACACGGTGGGCTTCATACAAAAACTGCCGCATACGCTGGTGGCCGCGTTCCGGGCCACGCTTGAGGAAATCGCGCAGGCCGACTGCATACTGCGCGTGCATGACGCCTCCTCCCCCATGCTTGAGCAACAGAAGGAAGTGGTGGAAAAGACCATAGGGGAACTGGAGGCAGGGGAAATCCCGGCGCTGGATGTTTTCAACAAAATGGACGCCTGCCCGCCCATGATTGCACAGGCGCTGCGCCAGAAATATCCGCGCGCGGCGTTCATATCGGCGCGCACCGGCGAAGGAGTGCCGGAACTCCTGCAAAAAACCGCCTCGGTACTTTCCGCGGTATGGAAGCCGCGCAGGCTGCTGGTGCCGGCCGGGGCGGGGGAACTCTCAAGCGAAATACACGCCACCTGCCTGGTGACCGGGGCTGAGGCCGCCGAAAACGGCGTACTGATGCTGTTCAACGCCACGGACGGCACCTGGGAAAGGCTTAAGGCCAAAGCGGAAACGCTGGATTGACTGAAGGTATTTTATATAATCTAACATTATGTGCATGGAACAGACAGGACTCGCCGTTTTCAGCTACATCTTCGGGGGAATTCCCTCCGGCTATATCATAGCCAAGCTTTCCAGGAACATAGATATACGCCAGCACGGCTCCGGCAACCCCGGCGCGGCCAACGTCTACCGCACCGTGGGCAAGCTGGCCGGCTGGGGCACGCTTGCGGCCGATGCCCTGAAGGGCTATCTGCCGGTAAAACTGGCGCTTATCCTTTTCCCGGGCAACAACCTTTTCGCCATAGTCTGCGGCTCGCTGGCCATAATAGGCCATATGTGGACAGTGTTCCTCAGGTTCAAAGGGGGCAAAGGCGTGGCCACCTCGGCCGGGGTGTTCGGCGCGATGCTGCCCTGGCCCACGCTGCTTGCGGTGCTGGCTTTCGTGGTAGGCGTGGCAATCACCAAGCACATCTCGGCCGGCTCGATACTGGCGGCCATGGTGCTGCCTGCGGCCAGCTTCACGATGAGCGGCTACCCGCCCTCGTTTTCGATAATGGTGACGATAGTTTCGCTTCTAATCCTCTACAAGCACATACCAAACATGAAGCGAATCTGGCTAAAAAAAGAACTGCCGATAGAAGAAAACAGACCGCAGCAGTAGAGGAGAACCACCCATGCCCGCCAACCCCGGCAAGGACATCCCAGTAAAGATATACTCGCTGGCAAGCACGCCGGCGGACGCGATAGTCTTTCTGGAAGAGATGAACGGCACGCGCCTGCTGCCCATCTGGATAGGGCCGGTTGAAGGGCAGGCCATAGCCATAAAATTCTCCGGCCTTACAATGCCCAGGCCGTTCACGCACGACCTGTTGGTCTCTGCAGTAACCTCCGTCGGCTACAAATTCGAAAAAGTGGTCATCGACAATATAGAGGACCACACCTATTACGCCAAACTGCATCTGCGTTCAGGGGACAAAACCGCCGTGGTGGACTCGCGGCCGTCCGACGCGCTGGCAGTGGCCGTGCGCACCGCCTGCGATATCTTCGTTTCAGAACGCGTTTTCCGCCAGTCGCAGATACTCAGCAAGCCCATCACCGAGGATGAACTGAAAGATTTCCGCGACAAACTCAAAGACCTCAAGCCCGGCGACATCATAGGGGGAAGCTCCTCCGACGACAGCGAGCCGCCGCAAGCAGCCCCGGACGAGCCTAAAAAGGACTGACGGTCCGGCAATGAACCGAAAACAGATTATCGAGGCGGTGGCGCAGGAGCTTCTGCACAGGCAGGACGCCCAGACGGCGGTGCGCCGCGTCTTCTCGCTGATGGCCGATTCGCTGCGCGACGGCGAGAAAGTGGTGATTTCCAATTTCGGCACCTTCCACCCGGTTTCAAAATCCGCGCGGCGCGCGCGCAACCCGCTCACCGGCGCGGCCGTGGCCGTGCCGCCGCGCCTTAAATTCCGCTTCAAGCCGTCCAAGCGGGTGTTCCGCTGACGCCGCGCGCCATGACAGCTTCCACGCCGGAAAAAAAATATTACTCCATATGTGAAATCAGCCGCGCGGCCGGCCTGCCGGAATACACCATACGCTACTGGGAAGCCGAGTTCGGCCTGCTCAAGCCAATACGCCTTGAAAGCGGGCACCGCCGCTACACAGACAGGGACGTCCGCTGCATACTGAAAATAAAAGACCTGGTTTACAAAAACGGCATGACGCTTCAGGGCGCGAAAAAACTGCTGACGGCCAGGACGCGCGCCAGCGCCAGAAACATCGTAGGCGGCGCGGCCAGCCCGAAACTGCTGAAACTGCTGCGCGAAGCGCACAATGAACTTTCCCAAATCATAAAAGAATGTTAGAATGTAGGCCTGGTGCTAAGTCCCGCTTCCGCACCGGGGAGTGGCTCAATGGTAGAGCGCTCGCTTGGGGTGCGAGAGACTCCGGGTTCAATTCCCGGCTCCCCGATGCGGAAGCGGGAACAACACACAGACGGGGCGTAGCGCAGATGGTAGCGCGCCTGGTTCGGGACCAGGAGGTCCAGGGTTCGAATCCCTGCGCCCCGATAGTTTTACATACGAGCGGAAAGCGCCGGTGAAAAGGCTTCAATTGCTTATCAGCGGCAGGGTGCAGGGAGTGGGCTTCCGCTGGTTCGTGCGGGAAACCGCGACATCCGTTGGGGCATCGGGCTGGGTTAAAAACGAATCGGACGGGACGGTAAGCGCCGAGGCGCAGGCTCCGGAAGAAATCCTGGAAGAACTGCTGCGGCAGCTGCACGCGGGAAACGGCTGGGCCAGGGTGAAGGAAATCAGGGCCGCGGCGCTTCCCGTCAGCGACAATGAAACCGGCTTCGAAATAAGAACCTGAAACCTTATGAGCGACACGGATTCCGTAGCGCAATATTTCAAAAGCATACACGACGTCGTGGCCGAAGTCAGCCGCGAGGAAATGCACGAGCTCTGGAAAAGGGCAAAGCGCGGCGACCGCCGGGCCAAGCGCCGCATCATGGAGCTGAACCTGCGGCTTGTGGTGCCCACCGCTAAAAAATACCACCGCCCCGGCACCGACCTGATGGACCTCATAGAAGAGGGCAACCTGGGCCTGATGCACGCCATAGACAAGTTCGAGCCCGCCAAAGGCTACCGTTTTTCCACCTACGCAACCTACTGGATAGAGCAGTACATACGCCGCTCCGTGGAAGAGCAGAGCGGCGCCATACGCATACCGCCGCACGCCTGGGAAAGCCTGCGCAAATGGCTCAAGCAGTGGGACAGCATGCATACCCAGCTTGGCCGCAACCCCACTTTGTCGGAAATGGCCGAGAAGATGAACTGGTCGGCCAGGCAGGTAAAGGCCATCATGGAGGTGCAGGAAGCCGCCAAGGGCGTAGGCTCGCTTACCGCGCCCATAGACAATGATGACGAGCTCACCATGGAAGACACCATCACCGACCATGCCGACCACTCGCCGGACAGCCTGATTTCCACGCTGAAGCTCTCCGACGAGCTGATGCAGGCCATGAAAAGCATCGGCGAACGCGAGCGCGAGATAATCGACATGCGCTACGGCCTCGGGGGGGGAACCCCGATGACGCTGGACACCATCGGCAAGAAAATGAAGCTTTCGCGCGAGCGCGTGCGCCAGCTTGAGGAACGCGGCATACTGCGCCTGAAGAACGTGGCGCAGCGCATGGGACTCATTGAAGCGCGCGAAATGCCGCAGGCGATCCGCCCCGCGGCCCCGAATTTCCACCCCGGCAAAATGGGCTACAAAGGCCCGACCAATGTGCTGGGCCAGCCGACGAAAAACAACCTTCTTTACGAATTTTACCGCAAACATTCGCAGCCGGAGACCGCAAATGGCAAAAACCAGCGCAGAAGAAAGCATTAAGGCAGCAATCAGGGACGTCAAGGACTTTCCAAAGCCGGGCATAATTTTCAAGGACATCACCCCGCTGCTGGTCGACAGCCACCTTCTGCAGGAAACCGTCTCTCTCATGGCCGCCACGTTCAAAGGCAAGAACATAAGCAAGGTGCTGGGCATCGAGTCGCGCGGCTTCATTTTCGGCACACTCGTGGCCCGCGAACTTAACGCCGGCTTCGTGCCGGTGCGCAAGAAGGGCAAGCTCCCGTACAAAACCGTTTCCGCCACCTATGACCTTGAGTACGGCCAGGACACACTCCAGATGCATGAAGACGCGCTGAAGCGCGGTGAAAAGGTGATTATCGTGGACGACCTGCTGGCCACCGGCGGCACCTGCGCCGCAGTGCGCAAGATGGCGGCCGAGATGGGGGCCGAAATAGCCGGCGCGGTTTTCGCCATAGAGCTTGAATTCCTCAAGGGACGGCAGAAACTCCAAGACTTGCCGGTGCATTCTCTGATAAAATACTGACAGCGGCCCCCGTAGCTCAATTGGATAGAGCTGCTCCGTCCTAAGGAGAAGGTTGGTGGTTCAAGTCCGCCCGGGGGCGCCAAATTTCAGGCGCGACGCGCCGTTAGGCTGAAATAAAAAGGAAACTTATGAGCAAACACTGGGTACGTGAAGAACTGCATAAAGACAGGCTGGCCTCCGCGGTGGACGGTTTCGCCGCCTGGGTGCGCCGCAACCGCGAATATCTGGGGGGGGCCGCCATTACCCTGGCCGTAGTGGGCGTACTGGGTGCCTATTTTGCCTCCCGAGCCGAGAAAATAAAGGACGAAGCCTGGAACGAGTATTTCGAAGCCCAGCAGCTGGCCTACATGAACGAAACGGCCAAGGCGCTTGACCTGGCCGGACAGGTGCAGGCCAACTACCCCAAAACCGAGGCCGCCGCCAACGCCGCCCTGTTCAAGGGCGACCTGCTGTTTGAAACCGAAAAATACAAGGAAGCCGCCCAGGCCTATGCGCAGCTTGCGGGCAACGCCAAGCATCTGGCCCCTTTTGCGGAACTGGGCGAAATAATGGCCCGCAATGCGGACGGCGACTATGCCGCCTCTATAGACGCGGCCAAGAAATTCGTGTCAATGCGCCCCGACAGCCCCCTGGCCCCGCAGGCCTACCTTACCATGGCCCGCTCCTATCAGGCCATGGGCAACGCCGCCTCTGCCAAGGAGACTTTGGCCAAGGTGGCCTCCCTGTTCCCCGAAACGGTCTGGGGGGAACTGGTGAAGGACCGCAAGCCGTTGACACAGAAAAAGCAAATATAGTAGATTGTATAGGTAAGATGTAGAGCTGATGGTATCATTTATCAATGATATTACAGTTCCACACTAAATGACGGAGGGACCTCAGGACATGAAAAAACTGTTAGGAATGGCGCTGGCTCTGGCGATATCATCTTCTGCAATCGCCGCCAATGCTGAAATATTCAAGAACCTCAAAACCAAGGGCGAAATCAGCGTCCTCGGAGTGATGGACCAGAATGTCACCGACCTGCGCACCGACACAGCCGATGACTTCCGCCACACCCGCTCGATGCTCTCGTACGGCGTTATGTTTGACCTGCTTGACGATCTGCACGCCAACATCACCCTCATGAAATACAACAGGTACTACGGACAGGCTGCTGAAAATCTGAACACCGTTCAGAGCAACATCCTCGTCCAGGAAGCCAACGTCCAGCTGGACAAGATAGCCGAGCACTTCAACATGAAAATCGGCCGCCAGTTCTACGGCGAGGCTCAGGACATGGTGATCTTCTACGGTGGTTCCGATCCCATCCAGGAAAACTACACCGCCTCCGCTCTGGACGGCGTTCGTGTGGACCTGGCGGACTCCGAGAAGCACAATGCCCACATCGTTTGGGCCAAGACCAACGAGCCCGGACCGACTGCCACCGATGACGGCACGTCCCTCCTGGGCATCCGCGACGACTACAAGCTGATGGAAGACCTGACTGTCGGCGGCTACATCTACAACCGCCGCACCGGCAACACCAACTACGGCCAGAACGGAGACAACCTCTACGTGTTCGGCCTGAAAGCCAACGGTCGCGTGAACAACCTCGGATACTCGGCTGAAATCGCCGCCAACTCCGGCAAAGGCACCGCCGCCGCTGTTGAGTCTCCGTCCTACAAAGGCTATGCCTTCAACGCCAAGGTCAACTACAAAATAGAGTCCGACTTCGGTGGTTTCAATCCCCGCGTCATGTTCGCCTACGGTTCCGGCGACAACCAGGGCCTGAACTCCAACGGCTCCAAGAACACGACCTTCAAGCCCATCAACTCCGACTTCCGCCCCGGCCTCATCTTCGGAAACTCCGATCTTCCCGTCGCCCAGTTCGGCACGAACCTTAACGGCGGCATCGGTACCAACATGAATGGCACCTACTACAACCAGGGTTCAGTCGCGAACCTGACCGTCATGAACCTCGGCGTGGACTACGCGCCCAAGTTCAGCGAGAAGCTCACGTTCCTGCTTGATTTCTACACCTTCAAGATCAACCAGGACACCACGGGCCTCGTCGGCGATGACAAGACCATCGGCTCCGAGCTTGACCTGACCGCGAACTACAAGTTCGCCGAAAACGTCACCCTCGGCCTTGCCGCCGGTCACTTCATGCCCGGCAACATGGTTAAGAAAATCACCGAGGACAACAACCCGGCGAACAAACTGGCTTCCTATATCACTGTGAAGTGGTAAGCTAGGAACGGTTTAAACACCAAAAAACAGGCCCTGCGAAATGCGGGGCCTGTTTTTTTTTGCTAGAATTCAAGTGCCGTAAAGCCCGACGTAACGCCGCACGGCACGACACGCAATGCGCGCCTTTAAGACCATTCTCCCTTTGCTTCTAGCGGCCCTGCCGTATGCGCAGGCCCATGCCGTTACCCGGCTGGACATCAACGCCGGAGTGAAGGAGAGCGCCGAATCCTGGAACAAGCTTAACTTCGCGGGAGCCGCGCCGTCAGACCAGTCTTTCATAATGCAGGACGCTTCGCTGTCGGTGCAGGCAAGCGGAATACACCCCACCCCGGGGCTTGAAACCACGCTGGATGTGGCCGTCTCCATGCGCTCGGTGGGCATAGCTGGGTCCACCGCCACGCTCCCGTCTCCGTTCAATTCCACGGCCAGCCGTTACGGCATCAGCCCATTTACGCCTTTCATGCAGAACGCCTATCTGCGCGTGAACAACCTCTTTGAAAAGAACCTTACGCTGACAGCCGGGCGCCAGCCTTTTGCCCTCGGCAGCGGCCTGACTGCCTCCGACAACGGCTTCGGCCTCTCCGGCTTCCAGCTGAACGCGCGCAACGTGTGGGGGGACCTTGGGGTGCAGGCCTTCTTCTTCCAGCCTTCGAAATACGACAGCGGCGAAACCTCGCTGGCGGGCGCGGCCCTCACCATCCCCACGGAAGGCCTGTGGCAGTTCTACGCGCTTAACGAGCGCGACGACACCGGAACGCAGTCCATGGGCCAGGCCACCAGCTCGATAAAACGCCAGTTTTACGGCCTGTATTATATTCTGCAGTTCGGGTTCCTTTCATTTGAAGGCGAGGCCGCAATACAGCGCGGCACGGCGGATACTGCGGCGGGGGGGAAAAACACCCTTGGCGGCTCGGCACTCATGCTTTCCGGCAAGTGGGACCAGCGCCTTAGCAAGCTGGGCATGGGCACGGCACGCTTTACCTATGCCAGGGCCAGCGGCCAGAAACCTGACGCGCAGGGCCATGATAATGCCTTTTTCCCAGGCTGGGGCAAAAAATATGACGGCCTGGAACGGTCCGGCTACGGAGAAGTCTTTGCCGCCACCCTCTACGATGCCTATGGTTCGACTTCAACCGCAAACGGCCTTCCTGCGGGGCTAAGCGGCATACAGGTGATTAATTTGGGGGTGACCCTGCCCCCGGTGAAGGGCATATACACCAGCGTGGATATGTTCTTTTTTGAGGCCGATACCAGCGCCACGGGCTCCAAAAAGCTTGGCAACGAACTGGACATAGCCTTTACCTATGCTTACAGGTCCCACCTCCGCATGCGCGCCGTTTATGGCGCTTTCAGCCCCGGCGCGGCATATCCGGAAGGCACGGAATCGCCCAAAAAAGTAGCCTTCACCATAGCAGCAGATTTCTAGTTTTACCCGCTCCTTAATTACAACCATTCAAGCTGTCCAACGATCCATTATCTAGGCCTCACCCAACGCGCTCCGAACGCCTCTTTCTGCCACTGTGCTGGCGGGGGGGGATAGAACTCCAATTGGCGATATGCCATTATACGCCAAGGCGAATCCGACATTAAAAGGCATAAAACCCCACAGATACCCGACACCCGGAATCCACCGGCAGCCCGATAGCCGATGAGAATTGGGGACGCCACCCCGAAGCCCTTCACAATGCCAGGACACTATGCACAATATATGACATAAACGGGACATGATATTGACATAAAATAAATCAGGTGCTAAACTATGTTATCTTTATGTCGCGGCGGCTGTTGACAAATGCCCCCGCTTATCAACAAATAATGAACGAGCAGACCATAAAAGTACGGCTAAGACTCAAGGATGGATCGGAGTTCGAGGCCGAAGGGCCGGCATCGCTGGTAATCAGCGAAAAAAACCTTTTTCTGTCCGGGAACGCCCAAGCCGCCTCACCGCAACAAAGTACCCCTGACCAGCAGCCGCCACAAAGCCAAGGCCACAATACAGAAACGCCACGCCAGGCAGACAAACTGCCATGGTCCAGGCTGGCAGAGGAACGCAACGGCATCATATACCTGATAAGCAAGCCCCAGGAGGCCACTGCCGCGGATGCGGCGCTATTAATAACGGCCGCAGCCAAAATGGTGGCCCAAATAGACCAACTACCTGCCCTACAGCTCTCAAAATCACTTAAAAAGTCGGGGTATTTTCAGGGACGGCTAGACAGAATCACCGCGAAGGAGGTCAAAAACGGCTTTCTAAGCGCCCTGGGTACCAAACGCAACCGCGCCTATTGCCTGACCCCAAAGGGCTTGGCCAGGGCTTTTGCACTAGCCGAAAAGCTGCTTGCAGACCCTAAAGCATAAAACACCCACAACACAAACGCAGCGCAGAAGCGGGCCCAGCCCAATACACATTTACCCGCGCACAGAGCCGAAAGGGGGGGATGGGATAACCCCGGACGCTAACACCATTTTTAACAAGACACAGGCCCGCCAATGCACGCCGAATAGCAACCTCCCCCAATACAACACCCTGAAAAATCTAATAATTAAAATTAGAAATATGGCCAGCGCCTCCCCTTCTGCCCAAAACGCGCCAGCAAACAAAACCATGCAACAAAATCCCGGGACATAAATGCACACGCGGCCACAGGACCGCATGGATTTTACCAATACAAATCCGGACAAAACGCTCACAAGTCTTTTACCTAAAACCAGCCGAACAAACAGAATATCCGGGAACCGGGGGAGAGAAAACCGCTGTTTGAATAACTTACGATAAGATATATTATGTAAACTTTACACACAATGCCAGGAATACGCCCACAACAAAGATGCCGCAATAGAAAAGATTAAATTATGACGGTATTATAAGTATTATTTACAATAATCCACACGCAGTATTAAATTTTTATAATTAGCAGACTGACACTTTCCCAAAATTTGCCAGATTTCTAAAATTTTTTGGCCAAAATTCCGCAAAAATCAAAAATTGCAAAAAATTTGAAAAATCGGGGGATTATGGAAAATCAAAAATGCGCAAAATCGGGTACCTGGAGTACCCCAAAAGCAGCGCCGCAAAACACCAAATAAGGCAAATTGTGCATTTTGGCCCCCCGCCCCCGTGCTTTCAAAAAAACCATGAAAGCCAAATCGCCCATTTTCCTTAATAGTACCTGTTATCATCAAAAAAACCATGAAAGACAGTTCACCAGGGGGATACTGGGATATGGCCAAAATGCTTAAAATCGATCGGGCAGAAAAACCATGAAAGGATTTTAGAGATATGCGCCCAAATCTCCCAAAAAAACATGAAAGCATGGTGGGCAAAAATCCGGCAAAAACAGCAAACCAGAGCTATTGAAAAAACCATGAAAGCCGAACAGGATTCTGCCGCGGGCGGCTTAAAAAAACCATGAAAGAGCCATGCAATAAAATAGACGATATGCCCCATTTCGCGCGGTTTCAAAAAAACCATCAAAGCAAAAAATAAAAAATGACCGGGAACCTGAAAAAACTATGTAATAAAAACCATCAAAAGTGACAGGTCCTAAAAAACCATGGGAGGGGAAAAATGATTTTTTTGTGTTTTTTGAAAAAACCAGGAAACAAATAACTGCCAACATTATCAACAAATCACGCGCCTAAAAAGCCACGAAGCCTAAAAAATACAAAGCGGGGAAAAACCGCCAAATACGCTTTTCACCCCCCCATCCGCCTTTCATGGTCTAACTCGCCACAAAAAAACATTCCCCCCCGCTTTTTCGGACCCGCCCGCACGCTTTTTGGTATATTTAAAGCAGTTTAAACTCCGGGGGAAGCGCCAATGAAACGTTTCGCAGCCTTTTTAACCCTTTTTTCGCTTTTGAGCTGCAAAGCAGTCTGCGGCATCGCTGCCGACAACCGCAGCGACATAGTCTTTCTAAGCGACTTCGGCCTTCAGGATGACGCCGTCTCCCAGTGCAAGGCCGCCGTCTACAACGTTTTCCCCCAGGCCCGCATCACCGACATGACCCATAACATCCCCCCCTACAATATGGCCATCGCCTCGTTCCTCCTGGCTGACGCGGCCAAGATATGGCCCCCTGGAACGGTCTTCCTGTCAGTCATCGACCCAGGAGTCGGCTCCTCCCGCAAACTGCTTGCGGTAAAAACCAAAACCGGCCATTTATTCGTGGGGCCGGACAACGGGCTCTTCACCTACCCCGTGCGCAGATTGGGTCTGGCGGCGGCAGTAAGTCTTGAAAATGCGCGCTTCTTCCGTCAGGAAAACGTCCCGGCACAGGACAAAAAATCCCGTACACTCCCGCAGGGAATGCCCGGGCTGCCCGACGCGGTCACGTCCACTTTCCACGGCCGCGATATATTCGCCCCGGTTGCCGCCCACCTGGCCCTCAACCCGGACGTGTTTGCCAAGCTGGGGCGGCCCGTCCACACGCTGGCCGAACTTCCCATGGCCGCCCCGGAAATTTCCTCCGGAGCAGTATCCGGCCGCATAATCTATACCGAGGCCCCATTCGGCAACATCTGGACCGATATTGACGCCTCCGCCGTGGCCTCCGCCGGCCTTATACACGGTTCGCGGCTGTCCCTGGAAATCAACGGCAAGCCGCTATCCGTGCCCTACGTCTCGTCTTTCCACCAGGTGCCTGAAGGCGAACCGCTGGCCTATGTCAATTCGCGGGGCCTTTTTTCGCTGGCCCTCAACCAGGCCGACTTTTCTAAGCGTTTCGGCATTCTCGGCGGAGAGCAGGTCAAAATCTCGCTTTCCCCCTCCGACCTGGTGGATGTGATGGCCATGTCCGGCGACCTCCTGGGCTACGACATCCGCTACGCCGCCAATAACAATTTCACCGGCAAAAAGGTCTACCCGGCGGCGCGCTGCTATCTGCGCAGGGAGGCGGCCTCGGCCCTGCTGGGCGCGGCCTCGCGGGCGCGGGAAATCAGCAGCAGGCGCTTCGGCATCTGCGTGCACGACTGCTACCGCCCGCTTTCAGTTCAGAATATATTCTGGTCCATAATGCCGGACGAACGCTACGTGGCCAACCCGGCCAAAGGTTCGCGCCATAACAGGGGCATGGCGGTGGACGTCTATCCCTGCGTCGACGGCAGGGAACTTCCAGCCCCCACCCCGTACGACGATTTCTCGGACAAAGCCCACCGCGGCCATGAAGGAGCGGGAAAGGAGGCCACGGAAAATTCCCTGCTGCTGGAAAACCTGATGCAGGACGCCGGTTTCCAGGGCCTGTCTACAGAGTGGTGGCACTACGATTACCGCGGCTGGGAAAACGCGCCGGTAATGGATCTCCCCTTCGCCGAATAATTTAGTAGACTTAGGCGTACATTCAGACGCAAACATGAGCCGATGAAACAAAAGTCCGCCCAGAAACATTCCGTGCTGGTGCTTGCAGCGCCGGCCTGCTGCGTTCAGCTTGACCAAACGCTCACAAGCCCGCTCCTCTCCGACAAATTTGATTTTTCAATAGCGTCTAAACTGCCGCAGGACCTGTCGGTCTCGCCTGAAATCCTGTTGCTGGATTACGGCCTCCGCAACGCGCTGGACATTTGCCGCAAGGCGGCCGCTTCCCCGCAGTTCGCGCAAACCCCCGTTCTAATGCTCATGCCGCCAGATTCGCCGACTGGACTGCGCATACAGGCCCTGCAGGCAGGCGCTGACATGCTGCTTGAGCTCAGCCCGGATTCTCCGCAGGAACTGGCGGTAAAGCTGCGCCACCTGCTTGCGCTAGGGCGCCGCAGAAGCGCGCAGGAAGAGCGCGCGCGCCTTGAATGGCTTACCGAAGAGGCCGAAGACGCCATACTCCTCTTGGACGGCGGGCAAAACATACTTTACGCCAACCCCAAAGCCAAGATTTATCTGGAACACTCCTCCGGCTCGGAGCGTATGGAAGGCAAGAATTTTCTGTCCGTCTGCAAGGAGCAGTACCGCCTGGAAACCGCGGAAGCCTGGCACCTCTGGCCGGCTCCGGCGCCCGAAGGCGTGAAGCGCTATCTGGTGCGCCCGGAAACACAGAATTCCAGGGCTTTCTGGCTTGAAGTTTCCGCGCTGCCTTCGCCAAATTCTCCGGGGTCGCTGCTGCGCCTTAAAAACGTCACCAAGCAGGTCACCTTCTTCCGCAACATGCAGTCATTCAACGTGCTGGTGTCGCACAAGCTGCGCACCCCGGTAAACCAGATATTGCTCAGCGCCCAGCTGGCCGAAACCGCGCAGGCCCAGCCCGACCTGGACAAGTTCCACAAGCTCATAATCGACGGCGCGCAGAAGATGCGCGACAAGGTCGAGCAGATACTGGCCTATATCTCGGAAGACGCCGTGGCCAGGCCTGTGGCCCCGTTCGGGGTGAAGAACGTAAAGGCGCTGGCCGAGTCGGTAGCCGAAAATTTCAACATCTCCAATTTCAGCATAGAAATAGACAAAAAGGCCGAGGAGGCGCACCTCAACATGAACCGCGCCGCACTTGAGCTTATACTCGACGAGCTTTTCCGTAATGCGGTGAAGCACCACCCCACGCGCTCGCCTGAAATCAGGATATCCGTGATGAAAAGGGACTCCTCAGCCCTTATCGCCGTTTCCGATGACGGGCAAAACCTCGGCCCGGACCAGCTGGAGCAGGCCTTCACGCCTTATTGGCAGGGCGAAAAGTTCTTCACCGGCCAGCAGGACGGCATGGGCTTGGGCCTTTCCCTTGTGCGCATCCTGGTGCGCGAGTGCGGCGGACAGTGCAGTTTCTGCAACAACGCAGGCCGCAGCGGCATCCGCGTGGAAATAGCCATTCCGCTTCTTGCGCAATAAAAAAGCCCGCCCCGGGCAAGCCGCGGGGCGGACAATCATTCAATCCGGACCGTCTCAGGCTCTTCTTTCCGCCAGCTTGTTCACCACGAACGTGGCCACATGCTCGGCGTAAGTCCCCGCGCCGAACCCCGCGTCGAAACCAAGTTCCAGCGCCAGCTTGTTGTTTATCCTTGGGCCGCCGACCACGGTTACGAAAGAGGAGCGCAGCTTGTCGGCTTCCAGCAGTTCTATCAACTCGGTCAGGTTCTTCACGTGCACGTCTTTCTGCGTGACCACCTGCGACACCAGTATCGCGTCGGCCTTTTTGTTTTTCGCAAAAGTTATAAGCGATTCGTTGGGCACCTGCGCCCCGAGGTTGTAAGCCTCTATCATCGGGTAACGCTCCAGGCCGAAATGGTGGTTATAGCCCTTCATGTTCATCACGGCGTCTATGCCGACGGTATGCGCGTCGCTTCCGGTGCAGGCCCCCACCACCACGATTTTCCGTTTGAACTTCGCCTTGATAAACGCGTTGACCTGGTCCATGCTCATGCAGTCTTCCGCCACGGCCTCCTGGTACTGCACCTGGTCGTAATCCAGCGCGGAGTCGGACTTGGCGTAGGCCACGAAGAACGTAAAGCCGTCCGAAAGCGGCGCCGCGTGCACGATATCGCAGGATTTGAATCCCAGCTTCAGCACGTAAAGGCGGGCGGCCTCTCTGGCGCGTCCGCAGTCCTTCACCGGCAGCGAGAAAGAAAGCTGCATAGCGCCGTCGTTTAAAGTGTCTCCGTAAGGTTTTATCAGCATAGGTTCTCCTCTAGCGCACGCCCAACTTCTTTTTGAGATAGGTTTCGC
>JAAYTX010000134.1 GCA_012523635.1 Elusimicrobiota bacterium | reverse complement strand
CTTCCTTGATCAAGAAAACCGGGTTTCAGGCGGGACACTTCGTCACTTCCTCCTCCTTACTTCATTGCGTGCCAGCGGAGTGCAGCGGTCCTGCTGGCTTGACTAAAACCTAACTACCAGCGTACTGACGCTTCTTCTGCTGCGGCTCGGTCATAATAAGCCAGACAGGCCCACCATGACGTTTCCCTGCGCACCCCTTTCTTACCCATTCCCGGGACGCAATCCCCCCGTCCGCTCTCTAGCACCCGCAAAAAAGGTTTCGGACAGCCGCATTTCAAAGAACCTGAAAAGCGCTAACCGCACGGATAGTATAAGCGGAAAAGAGGATTTGTCAATGCCCGATTTTTATGTATCATGGGATATTCCGGCGTCGGCGGGTTCTTCGACGTGAAAATTATGGCTTCTCAAAAAAATATCCTTGTGGCGGGCGCGGGCGCGGCGGGTTTGACGGCCGCGCTGTTTGCCGCGCGTTCCGGCGCGCGGGTGCTTCTGGCCGAGGCCGCGCATCTGCCAGGGCGCAAGATAAGCGCAAGCGGAAACGGGCGCTGCAATCTTTCAAACACCGGCCTCTCGCCGGAGCGCTATCATGGCGCGCCTGCGCTTGCCGCGACGGCATTCACCGGCTTCGGGGCAGAACAAGCCTTAGCTTTTTTCACCGGACTTGGCGTATCTCTGCGCGAGGAAGACCAGGGGCGCATATTCCCGTCCTGCGGTCGCTCTCGGGCAGTGCTGGACGCTTTGCTTCTTGCGGTTTCCGAATCCGGTGTGAGCATCGCACTTGATTCTCCGGTCTCTCTGGTCAGGCCGCAGTCGGGCCGTTTCCTCTGCCGCTATGGCGGGGCTGAGGAGGTTTTCGACTCGGTGGTGCTGGCCTGCGGGAGTTGCGCGTATCCGCAGTTGGGCGGCGGCAATTCGGGTTATGAGCTGGCCCGTTCTCTGGGCCATGCCGTTACGCCGCTTTCGCCAGCGCTTGTACCTCTTTGCGTAAAGGAAAAGAGCATAAAAAGACTGAAGGGCATACGCGCGCAGGCGGAGCTTACCGCTTCGCTCGCGGGCAAAACCCTGTCTTCTTCGTCCGGAGAACTGCTGTTTACCGAATACGGGCTTTCCGGCCCCTGCGCCCTGGCCGTCAGCCGCGAGGCGGTAAAGGCGATGTCCGGCGGCCCTGTAACCCTTCACATCAATTTGTTTCCTGAAATTTGCGACGACCCCTTCAAACGCTTAATTGAAGCAAGGGTCCATTCATTCCCGTCCAGAAAAATGAAGGAGTTTCTTGCGGGGCTGCTGCACGAAAGCATAATAAATCTCGCGTGCGACAGGCTCGGTTCTCCGGCGGAAAAGCCGGTCTCGGACCTGTCGTCAGGCGATTTCAAGTCTTTGATTTCCATGCTCAGGGACTGGCGCCTTGAACTTGCGGGACCCTTGTCGTGGCGCGAGGCCATGGTTTGCGCCGGTGGCGTTTGCGCCGAGGGCATAGACCCGAGCACCATGGGTTCCCTGAAAGTTTCTGGGATTTATTTCTGCGGGGAACTTCTTGATGTCGACGGAGACAGCGGGGGCTTCAACCTGCATTTCGCCTGGGCCAGCGGCAGGCAGGCTGGCCTTGCGGCGGCTGGCCGCTGACTTCGCCGTCCTGACACAATAAAAAAAGCCCGCTTTTCGGCGGGCTTTTTCATTTTTGCGGAACAGTCTATTTGGTCGGCGCGCAGTGGTGCTTGCTGTGCTTTATGCCGTATTTGAAGTATATGGTGAGGCCTATCGCCGTCCAGACAAGAAGGCGCAGCCAAGTGTCCCAGGGCAGGGAAAGCATCTGTATGAAGGCCGTTCCTGCGCCCAGCAGCGGAATGAGCGGCACCAGCGGAGTTTTGAACGGGCGGGGGCGGTCCGGGTCGGTTTTGCGCAGCACCATGATGCCTATGCAGACTATTGCGAAGGCCAGCAGGGTGCCGATTGAAACCAATTCGCCCAGTATCTTGATGGGCACTATGCCCGCTATTATGCCGGCCACGATGCCGCTGAGGATTGTGGACTTGTGCGGCGTCTTGTGCACCGGGTGCACCTGGCTGAAGAACGACGGCAGAAGGCCGTCGTTGGCCATGGCGAAGAAAATGCGGGGCTGGCCCATAAGCATCACCAGCACTACCGAGCTGATGCCCGCTATCGCGCCTATCTTCACGAAGGGCCTGAGCCAGGCAAGGCCCTGCCCGGCGGCGTCCACGCCTACGGCCATCGGGTCGGCCACCAGCAGCTGGT
>JAAYTX010000133.1 GCA_012523635.1 Elusimicrobiota bacterium | reverse complement strand
TGCTGGATGCGGAGCGCAAACCCGCCCGCAAAATACTGAAAGGCTCGGTGGCGGCCATTGAAGCAGAAAGCGGCGGGAAACTGCCGCCGGAGCTGGAAAAAGCCCAGGCCGCGATAGCCAACGCAGGCGGCACCCCGCTGGCGGTGCTGGACAACGCGCGAGTGCTGGGCATCATCCACCTAAAAGACATCGTGAAGGGCGGCATAAAGGAGCGTTTCGCGCAGTTGCGCAAGATGGGGATAAAAACCGTGATGATAACCGGGGACAACCCGCTCACCGCCGCCGCCATAGCCGCCGAGGCGGGAGTGGACGGCTTCATGGCGCAGGCCACGCCGGAATCAAAGCTGGCGCGCATACGGCAGGAGCAGGCCTCGGGCCGCCTGGTGGCGATGACCGGGGACGGCACCAACGACGCCCCCGCGCTGGCGCAGGCCGACGTTGCCGTGACGATGAACACCGGCACCCAGGCGGCGCGCGAAGCGGGCAACATGGTGGACCTCGACAGCAACCCCACCAAGCTCATTGAAATAGTGGAAACAGGCAAGCAGTTGCTGATGACGCGCGGCGCGCTCACCACGTTCAGCATAGCCAACGACGTGGCCAAGTATTTCGCCATCATCCCCGCGCTATTCGGCGCGCTCTACGCGGCAAACGGCGGCGCGGGGCCGCTGTCGGCGCTGAACATAATGCGCCTGCATTCCCCGCAGAGCGCCATTTTAAGCGCCGTGCTGTTCAACGCGCTGATAATAGTCGCGCTTATCCCGCTTGCGCTGCGCGGCGTGAAATACGCCGCGGTGGACGCGCAGGCGCTTTTGCGCCGCAATATGCTGGTTTACGGCCTGGGCGGGGTGATAGCCCCGTTCGCCGGAATTAAAATACTGGATTGGGTGATAACCGCCCTGGGCCTTGTGAGCTGAAATATGAAAACCGCCATTACCGCCTTAAAATTATTTCTCTGCATGACCGTCGTAACCGGCGTCATTTATCCGCTTGCCGTGTGGGGCTGCGCGCAGATATTCTTCAGGGACAAGGCGCAGGGGAGCATTCTTCTGCGCGGCGCGGTTCCCGCCGGGTCCCGCCTGCTGGGGCAGAATTTCACCAAGCCGCAATACTTCAGACCCCGCCCCTCGGCTGTCGGCTATAATCCCATGCCTTCCGGCGGCAGCAATTATTCGCCTGCGGGCAAGGCGTTTCAGGCCGCGCTAAAGGAGCGCAAAGCCGCGTTGGGAGGCGAAGCCGCGCCCGCGGACCTGCTGTTCGCCTCCGGCAGCGGTCTGGACCCGCACATAAGCCCCCAGGCCGCGCGCCTGCAATGCGGCCGGGTGGCGCAGGCGCGGGGAGTGCCGGAAGTTGATATCATATCCCTTGTGGAGAGAATGACTGAGCCAAGGCAGTTCGGCATTCTGGGCGAGCCGCGCGTCAACGTGCTGCTTCTCAACCTGGCGCTGGACGGGAAATACGCGAAATGAACGCTAACGAGGCGATACGCCCCGACCCGGACGAGCTTTTGAAGTCGCTGCAAAAAGCGCGCGCGCGGGAGAAGGGCGGCAAGCTCAAGATATTCTTAGGCATGTCGGCGGGCGTGGGGAAAACCTACGCCATGCTGGAAGCCGCGCACGCGCTTATAAAAGACGGCGCGGACGTGGTGGCCGGAATAGTGGAAACCCACCGCCGCGCCGAAACCCGGCAGTTGCTGGAAAACATAAATACCCTGCCCAGGATAAAGTTCTCCTACCGCGGCAGGGAATTCGAAGAACTGGACATAGACGCCCTTCTGTCGCGCAAACCGGAATACGCGCTGGTGGACGAGCTGGCGCACACCAACGTACCCGGTGCGCGCCATGAAAAGCGCTGGCAGGATATCGTGGAGCTGCTGGACCACGGCATAAACGTCTACACCACGCTCAACATCCAGCACGTGGAAAGCCGCAAGGAGGACGTGGAGCTTGCCACCGGCGTTTCCATACGCGAAACAGTGCCGGATTCCGTCATAGAGCGCGCCGAGCAGATAGAGCTGGTGGACATCCCGCCGGAAACGCTGCTGGAAAGGCTGGCCGAGGGCAAGGTATATCTTGGCAACGCAGCCGCGCACGCGGCGGACAATTTTTTCAGGCTGGACAAGCTGACGGCGCTGCGCGCCATAGCCCTGCGCTTCGCGGGCGACGTGGTGGGCAACGACCTGCGGGAAATGTCCGGCGTCGGCGGAGGGAAAGCCGGCCATGAAAAGCTGCTGGTGGCGGTCAGCCACAGCCCGCATTCGCGCAGGCTCATACGCGCGGCGCGAAAAATAGCTTTTGCCTCGGAGGCGGACTGGGCCGCGCTGCATGTGGATACCGGGGCCGTTCTTTCCACCGAGGACAAGAACCGCCTTGCCGAGAACATCGAACTCGCGCGTTCGCTGGGGGCCGCAATAATCACCACCACCGATGCGGATTTGGTCGCGGCGATAGTACGCGTGGCGGGGCAGCACGGCGTGACAAAAATAATAATGGGCAGGCCGCGCAGGACTCTGCTGTCCGCGTTCGGCGCATCGCTGCTGGACAGGCTGCTGTCGGAAACCGACATCGACATACACATCCTCAACGACAGGCAGTTTCTCTCCGGAGCCGGACGCAGGAACCTGTCGCTGCTGCTGCCGCAGGGAAAAAGCCCGTACCGCCTCGCCGTCCTGCTGGTGGCGGCCGTCACCGCGGCCGGCGCGCTGGCGGCCCCGGCGGCCAGCTATCAGTCAATCGGGTTTCTGTATCTGCTCGCGGTACTGGCCGCGGGGGCGTTTCTCACGACAGGCCCGGTATTGCTGGCCGCAGTCCTGAGCGCCCTGGCCTGGAACTTCTTCTTCATACCGCCGAAGTACACTTTGACCATAGCGCGCACCGAAGACGCCCTGATGTGCCTGACGTTTCTGCTTGTGGCCGTGATAACCGGGGCGCTCAGCCGCAACATAGCGCGCAACCAGCACCTGCTGCGCTCGAAGGAAAAATCCTCCGACGCGATGCTGGAGATAATGGCGCAATTCGCCTTCCAGTCCCGCCGGAAGGAATGCCTGGAGGCGGTGCTCAACAGGATGCGGACGCTGTTTGACGGCTCGTTCGAGGTGGTGTTCCGGCGCGCCTCGAACGAATATGAATGCACTTGCGCGGCTCCCGTGCGGTGGCTGTCGGGCGCGTCGGAATGGGCCGTGGCGAAATGGACGCTGGACAATGGGCGGGAGGCGGGGTGGGGGACGGATACCCTAAGCTCGTCGCAGGCGCTCTACATACCGCTTTCGGCGCATGGGAAGGTGAACGGCGCTCTCTCCTACATGCCCAACAGCCACGCCGCCCCGCTCGGCGAAGAAGCAAAAAGCCTCCTGCTGGCGCTTTGCGGCCAGTTGGGGTTTTATCTGGAGCAGGAGATATACCGGGAACAGGCGCAGGCCGCGCAGGAACTCAAGCGCTCCGAAACCCTGTATCAGGCGATACTGAACAGCGTCTCACACGAACTAAAGACCCCTATCGCCGCCATACTGGGCCTTGCCTCGGCGCTTGAAGACGATAAGATAGCCTGCGACCCGAAGGCGCGCAAGCCGTTGGTGGAGGAGCTGTCGGAATCCGCCGAAAGGCTTGACCGGGAAGTCGGCAACATACTGGACATGTCGCGCCTGTCCTCGGGCCTGCTCAGCCTCAAAAAAGAATGGTTCGACGTGCGCGAACTGGCCGAAGCCTGCTCGGCAAAACTTGCCAGGAACCTGCAGGGGCGCGAACTGGCCCTGGACATTCCGGACGGCCTGCCCTTCCTGCACGCAGACTATGCCCTTATGGAGCTGGCCCTGGGCAACATTCTTTCCAATGCGCTGCGCTATACCCAGCCGGCAGCCAGGATTGCGCTGTCGGTTACGCATGAAGCGGACAGGCTTCTTATACGGGTGGCAGACAGCGGGAATGGAATACCGCAGGAATATATCGGAAAGGTTTTCGACCGCTTTTTCCGCGTGCCGGGAACACCGCCGGGCGGCACCGGCCTGGGCCTGGCGATAGCCAAAACAGTGGTGGAACTGCATGACGGCGCAATCTCGGCTTCCAACCGCCCGGACGGCGGCGCTGAATTTTTAATAACATTGCCGGTGGGAACTCAGCCGGACCTGGAGAACGCCAAGTGACGAAAACAGGCGCGAAAATACTTGTCATAGACGACGAAAAAGCCATCCGGCGCTTCATGGATGCCAGCCTCTCGGCCAAGGGCTATGCCGTCCTGCTGGCCAAAACAGGGAGGGAGGGGGTCAAGGCGGCCGCAGAACAGCACCCTGACGCGGTACTGCTGGACCTTAACCTTCCAGACATGGACGGCGCGGCCGTCCTGGCTGAAATACGCGCCTTCTCCGGCGTCCCGGTCATCATATTGACAGTCAAAAACTCTGATGCCGACAAGGAGCGGCTGCTGGATTCAGGGGCCGACGACTATCTGGTCAAGCCTTTCAGCCTTGCGGAACTGCTGGCCAGAATAAGAGTCGCGCTGAGACACTCCCTAAACCTGCAGGAAGACACGTCTTTCAGGCACGGGCCGCTGGAAATAGAATTTGCCAGACGCCAGGTCAATGTGGACGGGGAACATCTGCACCTTACAGCCACGGAATTCAGCCTTCTGAAAGCGTTAGTGGCGCATGCCGGCAAAATTGTAACGCAACCGCAGTTATTGTCCGAGATATGGGGCCCCCACGCCGTGGAGCAATCCCATTACCTGCGCATTTATGTCAGCCAGTTGCGCCGGAAGCTGGAAAAACGCCACCCGGCCTTGCGCGGCTTCATTATCACCGAACCCGGCGTCGGATACCGAATCAACATTTAACTTTTGTCAAAAAGACTTCACTCGCCTTTTAGGCGTGAAAAAGCCTTTTCCGCCAGGGAGCGGACGGCGGGGTCGGTGTCGGACAGCGCGCGGCCTATCGCCTGCGCGTAGGGGGACAGGTCAAAGCCCGTAGTGGCATTGGCCAGCACGGCGAAAGCCGCCCTGCGCTGGGACAGCGGCGCGTTGGCGTCAAGAAACGCGACGGCCATGCCGGGGCCGGACTCGCTGAGGCTCAACGCGTCGGCGCAGCGGGCGCAGGTTTTGCCGCCGGGTTCGCCGCAGCTTTCCAGCACACAGGCCCACAGCGGCTTCGCGGATTCCTCTTCAAAATGCGTCAGCGCATACGCGGCGGCGCTGGCCACGGCGGGGGCATCGTCCTCAAGCATCTTCATCAGGCGCGGTATCGCATGGGGGCCGTAATGCTCCATTTTGCCCAGCGCCTGCGCCGCGCCCTCGCGCAATCCGGCATCGGTCGAAGAAGAGAAGGAAAGCAGCAGCGAAAAAGTGCGTTCGTCGTTGCCAAGCTGGAACAACGCCACGGAAGCGTCTTCCGGCGCTATGGCGCAGGCGCGCACAAGGTCGGCTTCGCGGGAAGCCCCGGCGCCGTGCCTTCCGGAAAACACCAGCGCCGACGCCGCCAGCCCGCGCGCGGCGGAATCAGGCCCGGAAAGCACGCCCTCAAGCCCGGAAAGCAGGGCCTTGTCCTGCGGCGTGAAAGCCGCCTGCCTGCACAAATCCCCTGCGGCGCGCGCCCTTGCCCAGCGGTTGAGCGACGGGTCGCCTATCATCCACAGCCATACTGGCACGGAAACGGAGGGGGGATAGCCGCGCTGCAGCGCGCGCAATTCCTCAAGCACGGAAAAGCGTTCCTCCGCGCCCATCAGCGCGCCTATGCAAGCGCAGGCGGAAGCTGCCTTCTCGCCCTTCAGGTCTGCGGTTTTTTTTCCTGCGGCGGCGCGCGCGGCGCTCTCCTGCGACACAAGGCCCGGGGCGAAAGCCAGCCCCGCGCAGCGGGAAGGAAGCGGCTGGCCTCCGGCGAAAACAGGCGCGGCGCACAGCCAGAAAACGAGGGAGCGGCAGAAAGTTTTCATCGCGCTTATATTATACCCCGCCGGGCCTTGATTTGAGGCCTTGCCAAAATAGCGCATTTATGCAATCTTGTTTACAGCCCGGAAAGTAAGGCTGAATTTGAGGTTTTTATATAAGGAGAATCCTATGATAGATTTGGTCAAGAACCTGGCTTCCGTCAACAGGCGCACGAAGGCCTCGGTCATCCGCGAACTGCTGAAGATGACCTCCCGCCCCGGCATGATTTCCTTCGCCGGCGGCATGCCCGACCCGGACTGCTTCCCGAACGCCGAACTGGCCGAGATTTTCAGCGACATACTCAAGCACAATTCCAAGAGCGCCCTGCAGTACGGCTCCACAGAGGGCACCGCCGAGCTTAAAGGCGAGATACTCAAATATCTGCAGAGAGAGGAAGGCATCACCGCCAAGCCGGAAAACATACTGGTGACCACCGCCTCACAGCAGGCGCTGGACCTGGTGTCCAAGGCTTTCATTGACCCGGCGGACCCGGTCATCGTGGAAGTCCCGTCCTATCTGGGGGCGCTGCAGGTGTTCGCGTCCTACGGGGCCAAGATGTACGGCATCCCCTGCGACGACGACGGCATGCGCACCGACCTGCTTGAAAAACAGCTTGCCCACCTTAAAAAAGAAGAGGAACACTACAAGTTCATCTACAGCGTCACAGACTTCCAGAACCCCGCCGGCGTCACCCTCTCCGAGGAACGCCGCCGCAAGTTCGTCTCGATGGCGAAGAAATACAAGGCCCTCATCATCGAGGACCTGCCCTACCGCCAGGTGCGCTTCGAGGGAAAAAACGCCCCGACGCTCTACAAGCTGGACAGCGACGGCAACGTCATCAGCCTTTTCACGTTCTCGAAAACCATGGTGCCCGGCTTCCGCCTGGGCTACATACTGGCGCACGAGGACATCATAGCCCGCCTGGGCATACTCAAGCAGACCACGGACCTTTGCACCGGCGCCTTCCAGCAGCTGGTGGCGGCCGAATTCATGCGCCGGGGCATGCTCAACAAACATATCGCCAAGGTGTGCAAGGTGTACAAGTCAAAGCGCGACGTGATGCTGGCCGCGCTGAAAAAATACATGCCCGAGGGTGTTGAGTGGACCAGCCCGCAGGGCGGCCTGTTCCTGTGGGTACGCCTGCCCGCCAACATGGACGCCGACACAATGTTCCCGCGCGCGCTGGACAACAAGGTAGCCTACGTGATAGGCTCGGCCTTCCACCACGACGGCAGCGGCAAGAACACGATGCGCCTGAATTTCTCCTATCCCACGCACGAGCAGATAGAAGAGGGCATACACCGTCTGGCGGATGTCATTAAAAAGGAAATGTGCGCGGCGACCCGCTCCTGCCTGTAAGCAGGGCGGCTGGCGCCCAAAAACCGATATGAAACCGGATTCAAACGCGGGAAAAGTGATACAGGCGGCCATGCGCCGCCTGCTTTCCCATCAGGACACCGGCATAAGCCCGCTGGCCCGCCCGCGCGCGGAAGAGCCGCTTCCCTCGCGCGACCGCATACTGCACGCCATGGAGCTTTTGCGCCGCGCGCTGTTCCCCGGCTTCTTCGCCGCGGATGAAAACAACCCGGAGAATCTGCAGTTCCTGGTGGCCCAGTCGCTTGACCGGGCCGAAAAGCTTCTGTCCGGACAGATACGACTTTCCTACTGCTTCTTCTGCGAAAGCGGCAAGGCTTGCAAGCCTTCCTGCGAGGCGCGCGCCCGCGAGGCCGCGCTTGAGCTTATACGCCGCCTGCCCGCTGTGCAGGAACTGCTGATAAGCGACGTGCAGGCCGCATACGAAGGCGACCCCGCCGCCAGCCACCCGGCTGAAACGGTGTTCTGCTATCCCGGCATACGCGCCATCACCGACCAGCGCGTGGCCCACGAGCTTTACAAAATGCAGGTGCCGCTGCTGCCCCGCATAATAACCGAGCAGGCGCACGCCGCCACCGGCATAGACATACACCCCGGCGCGCGCATAGGCCGCAGCTTCTTCATCGACCACGGCACCGGCGTCGTCATCGGCGAGACCGCCACAATAGGCAACGGGGTCAAAATCTACCAGGGCGTGACGCTGGGGGCCAAAAGCTTCCCGCTGGACGCCAAGGGCTGCCCCATAAAGGGCATCAAACGCCACCCTGACGTGGAGGACGGCGTCACCATATACGCCGGGGCCACAATACTTGGCAACGTGCGCATAGGCAGGAACGCCACCATCGGCGCGAATATGTGGGTTACAAACGACGTTCCGCCCGGCTCTGCCCTGCCGCACCGCGAACGCGGACGCAAACCCTGCCGCAAGGCGTAAAACCGTTAACAACATTCAGCTGCAATAAAAAAAGCGCCTCTTTCGGAGGCGCTTTTTCCTTTGTGCCTAAAAATATCAGGGTTTGGTTACAGTGAACGACACCGATGACAGCACCGTACCGGCGGCGTCCTGCACTTCCACCGACCAACTGCCCGGGCCTATGCGCTTGAGGGCGGAGAGGTCGAAGTTCGTCACGGCGCCGGGGAACTGTATTTTGCTTTCGCCCACGGTTTTTGACGCGTACTTCCACACCACCTTCACCGATACTCCGGCCTGCGCCGTAACCTTGGCAAGGCAGTACACCGTGCCCGCAGCGGCTGAAAACGTTTCGGCCTGGCCCACAATGGCGCCGTTTTTTATTCCGGTGCCCACGGCCAGCCCGGAAACGGTCAGCGCGGCAGGCTGTTCCTGCGCCATGGCCGGGGCAGCGCCCCACGCGAAGGCTGACAACAAAGCTATTGCGATAAGTTTCTTCATTCGCTTAACCCTCCAAAAAACGCGGCTTCCCCGCGCCTGTGAATATTATACGTTTGCCGCGCCAAAATGAAAAGCCGCGCGATATACAATGGTATCGCATATCCACGGAACTAGCATATTCAACCGCAGAGCAATGAATCACTCATATAGAAGACGCGCAACATCTTAAACCTAGCCATTAAGGAAAAATCACATATAAGCACTATAACCAGAACAAACACAATTAAACATCTATTAAGTCGACAAATCATCAATTATCGGATATGTGGGAAGCGGGGAGATGCTAATACTTTCTGACATGTTTTCTTGGCTTCAGGTGTTCCGATATCGCATGCAAGCGCCGCGAGTTCCCGCATACCAGTTGAATTTATTTCACTTAAGCGCTCGATATTTTTCAAACAAGATGCCAAGGCTTCACTCGTTGGCATTTCGCATAAAGCCTTCAGCGCCGCGATTGAATAACAGTTGTTCTCACTGTCTGTATATACTTCCAGTTCGGCGCGTGAAAGCAGATCGCTGCGAATCAGCAGTCTGAAAACCTGCAGTACGCGCTGGAAACATGGGTTAACTCTGGCAAAGTAAGATAGCGGCTCTGGTGAGGCTTTTACATCGTCTATTTGCGCCAATAGCGCTTTGCGGCTAAGACGAGATATCTTGGACAAGGAATCACTCGGCAATGGAGCCATAATACGATCCGTATTGGCATAAATTGTCACCAATAAATCGTTTATCTGGACGCTTGGTTCATCCACTCTGTACAACGCTAAAGCAATGAAATACGCCTTTTGATAATCCTTCGCCGTCAGCGCACGAATAAGCCTCTTACGCAGGGAAGGGACGACATTCCTGGCATCACGCCCAAAACCCGATAGTGTGTCAAGAGACAGCGAGGAAAGTTCACTATCAGGATTATCCGACATCTGAAGCAGCAGCACGGCAGAGCGGTCGGGATAGCTGTGTTGCGGTTCAGACCTTATTGGACACTTTTGCCTAGCGTGAAGCTTACGGTTCGCCCCTCCCTGCCAGATTGTACTGCTTGCGTTTCTCCAGCGTCAATCGCTTAAGTTCCGCCCTTCGCCTTAAGATTTCCTCCTG
>JAAYTX010000132.1 GCA_012523635.1 Elusimicrobiota bacterium | reverse complement strand
GCGGCCCCGGCTCGTGGCGGCACATAGTGCCGCATCACTCCGCCTTTCGAATCCCTCACGCGGGACAATAAATTGTCCCGCTCCTCTCCTCCGCTTTGAAAGCAGAAACCCCGCTTGCGCGGGGTTTCTTCAAAGCTCCGGAGAGGGAGGGATTCGAACCCTCGATACGGGTTTACCCCGTATACTGGTTTAGCAAACCAGCGCCTTCAGCCGCTCGGCCACCTCTCCATCTGTCGCGGCTGTGGTGAAATTATACTAATTTCTGACGCGCCAGGGTCCTATGCCGTCGCGGGGGCTTGGGCGGCTCACGGCAGGGTGTTTCGCCGCAACCGGGTAATCCGGCACCGCAAATGCGCCGTGCGGCATGAACAGCGCCGGATATATTTCCGAAAGCTGTTTAGCCGCTATGTAGGCCTGATGGCGGTATACGTCTGCCGACGGATGCACGGCGTAATAGCCGCGCGGGGCGTTTCGCGGGGCGTATGCCCCAAGGTCCAGCACCCCGGTGTTGGGCGCGGGGAAGGGCTGAAGCGTCAACAGCGGCATCAAAAGCAGCGGCACTTTCCCCCCATTTTCGCGTGCGAAGCTGGCGAAGGCGTCGCGGTTGCTTTCCTCATTCTCGTAATAGGGGTTCATTTTTAGCGGCGACCAGCGCGCGCTAAGCAAGGCCAGCGCGGTGCGGCATACGGCGCTGCGGCTTGCAAGCCACAGCCCCGCCCGCGTGCCCGCGCCGGGAAAGAATTTCAGGTTTTCGCGGTACAGTTCCGGGTTGGCCTTGAAAAAATGCCTGTAATCCGCGCCGAGCAGGAAAGCGCGTCGGCCTTCATGCCCGTACTGCACTATCATCAAGTCGGGCTTATAGGCGAGCAGTTCGCGCGCCGAGGCTGTTTCCTGGCGCAGGGTATGCCCGCTTATTCCGGCGTTCCACACCTCGAATTTCCCTTCGAAATTTTCGTTCAGCACCTGTTCCAGATAGTCGGGCAGGGTGTCGCCGTCGGTCACTTCAGCCCCGTAAAGGTTGGAACAGCCAGCCATTATTATCCGCGTCGTGCCGGGCGCTTTTTCGGGCTGGCGTTCTTTGCCGCGCAGCCCCAGCGAGTTGATAGATACTTCCCTCCCCCCCGCGAATACGGCATGGGAGCCGGGTTTCAGCCCGTAAAGTTTTTCTGGGTTCGGGGAAATCTCATGCACGGGCGCGTCTTCGGCCATGTAATACAGCAGGGGGCCAAGCGCACGGTAATCCAGCCCTGAAAGTCGCAGGCCCGCTTCCAGCAAAATAAAGGTATATGCCGCTATGGCGAGTACGCTTAACAAGTTGTGTCTGGAGGCTTTCATCGTTCAGACAAACAGGTAGAGGAAGGGGTGTTCCCTGTCGGCGCGGCCCAGATAGAGGTTAAGCGCCAGCAAGGTCAGCAGCACCAGCAATAGCGGCAGCCACCATTTTTTACGTGTTTTAAGATAGTCCCAGAGGTCTTTCATCGGCGGGGTCTCCCCGTCGCTTAAGATAGCAAATAAGCCCGCGTCGCCGCCATTTGCTGGCCGTCTATTTTATAGAATCCATGATATGCGCAAAGGGCGGCTTTTCCTTATACTGTTTAACGTGCTGGGGCTGTTGCTGGCGGCGTTTCTGATTTCGGGGATACTGGCCTCGCTCCGCATGCGCTCCCGGCTGGACGACGGGCATTTCTTCGCCCTGAAGGACGGGCGCTATGTTTCGGTCAACCCCCTTATGGTGCGGCAGGAGTTTGACGCCGAAAAAGACCCCTCCGAGTTCAGGATTTTCGTGCTGGGCTACTCGCAGGCAATGGGCAGCCCCTACGTGCATCAGGACAACGACAAGGTGGCCGACCTTTTCAACCTGCTGGTTATGCCAAACGAGGGCGGCATCTCCACCTGGCTTAAGGACTATTTCAGCCTGATTTACCCAGGGCGCAAAATAAAGGTGGTCAACGCTGCGCTGGCAATGACCGGCTTTGAAAAAGGCATAGGCGTGTACGAACAGGTGCTTAAAGAAGGCAAGCCCGATTTGGTCGTGCTGCTTACCCATGTGCGCCGCGCCGCCGACGATAAAGAGCGCCGCGCCCTTTCCCGTTCGCTTCTGGACAGGGCCGTTTCGCTGGCGGATTCCACTGGCACCGAGGTATATGTGCTGACAGTTCCAAGCAATATCCGTGACTGGGTGCCCGACGGTCCCCAGTCGCCGTCGGTGGCGCGCGCGATAGAACTCTGTTCCTCTGGGCAGGCCGCGCAGGGCTTTGCGCTGCTTGGCAAAGGCAGGCCCGCCTCAGCGCCGGAATTTTACGGCCGCGCCAAATGCCTGGACGCCTCCGGGGATTATGAAAAGGCCCGCGCCATGTATATTGCCGCCAAAGATGCCGAGGACGATCCCGCCAGCAACCGCCCGCCCGGCTACTGGAACGACATGGTGCGCGGCATCCCCAAAGGCGGCAAGGCCCGCCCGCTTGATATGGAAAGGCTGTTCTTCGCACTTTCGCCTCAGGGAATCCCCGGCTTTAACCTGTTTCACGACGGCATTCACCTGACTCTGCGCGGCAACGCCCTTGCCGCAAGGGAAATAGCGCTGTTCTATGCGCGGGAACATTCCCTGCCGCCCGCAACCGCCGACGCGCTGTATGCCTATAAGCCCGCGCTGTACGGCAACCTTCGCCTTAAAACGTTGTACGCGCTGAAAGCGCTTAAATGGCTGCGTTCCTCTTATCATGCCGAGAACGATGCCGCCCGCCAGGCCAACACCGGGGCTGTGTCGCGGCGTTATCTGCTTACGCCGCGAGAGGAATGCGACATGCTGGATTACGAAATCAATTTCAGGAAACAGTTGTTGAAGGAAGAGGCCGCCGGAAAAGGCGGTCAGTGATTTGAGCCGAAGGTGGCCGCCAGGCCGCGCTCAAGCGGTGTCCATGAAGCGAACCCCGCCGCTTTTTCCCACTTAGCAGGAGAGCATATCCAGTGTCCGGCAAGGCTTTCGCGCGCCTTGTCGCGGTTGAACAGCGCCGTCTTGCCCAGCAGGGCAGCGCCTTTTTCCGACAGGAAGCCAGCTATGGACAGCGGCAGGGCCGGGACGGAAATCATCAGCGGCGGCTTGCAGCGCATGGCTTTGGCCAGTTCCAGCACGTATTGCCGCCACTGATAGCTTCTGTTCTCGGAAACGTAGTACAGGCCGGGCAGCGAGGCGTCGCACACAGCCCTATGCAGCGCGGCAGACAGGTCGTCTATGAAAATGAAACTGAAATGAGCCGCGCCGCCGCCGGGGTTAAGCATCAGGCCGCTTTTAACCCATTTAGCGATGAGGTAAGCGCCGGAATCGTGCGGGCCGTAGACTATGGGGGCGCGCAGTACCGTTTTGCGGATATCGGAGCGAAGTT
>JAAYTX010000131.1 GCA_012523635.1 Elusimicrobiota bacterium | reverse complement strand
GACAACGTGCTGCGCATGCACGACTCCGGCCTTTACGCCGACTATGCCGACCTGGGCAACTTCGTAATGATACAGGCGCAGCTCAGCCGCTCGGAAGCGGTGCGCGCTGCGGCCCAGAACCTCCTGGGCACCATGTTCTCCGACTACGTCGTGCAGATCGGCCGCGAAAACGCCGGGCCGTCCAAGGCAACCACCGGCGTCTCGGTGTACCTGCCGGCCAAGGGCAGCAGGATGCTGCCGCCATCGGCCTACAGCGGCAACCCTATAGGCGCGTCCAAGTGGGGGGCGTTCATACGCTGGCTGAACCTGGACAGGGGCGACGGACGCTAAGAGCCAAAAAAGTTTCAGTGAAAGCCCCGGAGCAATCCGGGGCTTTTTTATTTGCCGCCTTGCGGGACCGGGCGCTTGTGTTAAAATATTACTGCATGAACAGACTATTGGCCGTCCTGCTGCTGTGCGCTGCCCCCGGCCGCGCCTGCGCAGTGGAAAACATGTCCCCGCCCGCCTGGACGGCCAAAACCTGCTATATAGAGGGCGACTGGCTTTACTGCGCGGGAAAGGCGCTGGGAGCCTCCGACGAAAAGCAGGCCCGCGCGCTGGCCCGCGACGCCGCATTTGAAGAGCTGCGCAAGTTTTTGCGCGTCCAGGACCTCGAGGGGCTGGATGCGGCCCCGCATGAAAGCTTCCTGCAGGGGGAAAAAGGCAGGTTCGACGCCTACGCCCTCATCCGCGCCGACTACGCCGCCGCGTCCGATTTCTCGCACAAAAGCTCCGAGGCCTCGCTTGAAAAGCTGAAGGAACTGCAGGCGGAACAAAAAGCCGACATGGACAGCCGCCAGGCCATAGTGCTGGAAATGCGCCGCGACGAGGAACGCATGTCCGCGCTGGAAGCCGAATCGGCCAAAATCAGGGAGCGCATAGCCGCCGTTTCCGAGAAAGCTGCCGAGAATATCTGCGCCGGGATGACCACCGCCGAGGTGAAGCGCCTGCTGGGCGAACCGTCGGTTTCTGAAAACATCGAGGACAGGCTGTTCCTCAACTACGGGCAATACTGGGTGGCGCTGCAGTCGGGCGTGGTGGCGTGCCTCATTAAGACCGCCGACTTCAAGGGCAAGCGCTCCAGCTGCTCGCGCAAACAGCTTAAAGTCACAAAACCATTCTTCGCCAACGACGGCGCCGTCGGGGCCCGTAACGTGATGCCCTCCGGCACGCGCCGCCGCTGACGCTCAAACAATTACCGCCAAACAAAAAGCCCCGGATTGCTCCGGGGCTTTCGCTTTCAATTGCTTTCGAAGTTACTTGTGCGCATCCTGCACGTCGTGCGTCAGCAGCTTGTAGGACTTCATCCATTCAAGGAACTTGCTCCAGTCCGTCATCTGCGAGAATTCCATACCCTCGTAGCCCTTTATTATCTTGCTGCTGGTTGGCACGTAGACTGCCAGACCGTTGGCCTTCTTGTAGCCGCGCTGCGCGCTGGCCAGAAGCAGGGAGTCCATGGCCTTGTTAAGCTCCTCGGTGGCAGCCGTCACGCTTTCGTCCTTGGCGTAGCGGGCCGTGATTTCAGCGAAGTGCCTGAGGTCGCGGAACTCGGGATAGGCGAAGGAACGGCTGTGCTGTACGGCCTGCACCAGGCCCTTGCGGGAGTCCGGCGACTGTTGCACCGTCGCTATCCAGGAATTGAGCGCCTGGGCGAAGCCGTCGAAGTTCTCCATGTCCACGGCGGAAATGGTGGTCTTATCGCCGCTTCCCGCATAGGATTTGTGGAAGGTGTCAACCACCAGCGCGCCCACGTCCTGCGGCGAGATGCCGGGGTTGGCGGATATGCCCTTAAGCAGGGAGGTGTATTCGAAGCCGTTTCCGGGCACCGTCTCCTCGGAACCGACTATGACCTTCGCGCTGCCCTTGAGGGCGGCGACAACTTCGCCCATCTGCATCAGGCAGGCGTCCGAGGCGTAGACGTCCACGCCGCCGTTGAGCTCTATGGCGCGGGCCAGGCCCTTGATTTTGAGGTTGTTGCCGGTGACGTCGTCGAAGGAGATGCCGTACATGCCGGCTCCGTGGTTGGAAACCACCAGCATGTATTTGTCAGCCGGGAAGTTCTGCTTCACGTAGCGGATGTAGTTGGACAGGTGGCGGTAGCTGCCCATGTCGGCCTTGCCGGGGGCGGGCAGTTCAACCGACTGCACCTTGCGGGTGTCGGTATCCTTGGTGATGAAGAAGCGCTTC
>JAAYTX010000130.1 GCA_012523635.1 Elusimicrobiota bacterium | reverse complement strand
GAAATAGCTCCTTGCCTTTTGCGTGCCGCAGTGAAACAGCAGGTCCAGCGCCGAGAGGTACGGGACAAAAGCCCCGCTTCCCTGCGCATATTCCGGATGTTTGTATTCCTGAAAAATGACTTTTATTCCGGCTTTTTCAAACAGGCTTAAATCCATATAATCGTGGCCTCCCGCGCCCGCCAGATAGGTGTCGGCGCCCATTTTGCGGCATAAATCCACCAGCCTTGCGGTAGAAACCCCTTCAAGCTCCATAGTCGAGGAGAGCACAAGCCTCGTCTTAATGCCCAGGGCCTCCTTAAGGCTTTCCACAGTGGCGACGTTAAGCGGCGCCAGCAGTTTCCATTCGTGAGCGTAAATCTCCCTGGCCAAAGCGTCCGTTTCCTTAAAGAAACCGGCCTTGCCGTAACACTGCGCCAGAGTTTTCAGGTGCTTGGATTTCCAGTCTCCGGCCGCGCCGTTTATTTCCACCTCGTTGATATTCTGCGGGAAACGGTGCAGCACCGGAACCGTAAGCCAGGACGGCGCGCCGTTCATCAGCACGCGGTTGCGATTCTGCCATTCGTTCTTCTTGAACTGCACGTTGTCCAGCAGGACGAAAACGTCGCTGTGAAGCATTTTGTCGAAATAACCCAGCCAGGGCATGAACTGCGGCTGGTGCGCGGCAAGTATCATTTCACGCTCCTGCGGTAGAAAATAGGATTGGACGCCACCATGCTGTTGATGTACACGGCATAGGCCCGGCAATAGCCGCGTTCGCGGCGCGGGGTGTAATTGACCGAAACCCTGGACGGGAACTCAACCCGCTGGCGGAAGACTTCGCTCCCGTCGCAAACCACTGTCAGTTCCGCCCCGGTCATTGTCCCAGAGGACTTCTCAAGCCCGATGCTTGCCACCGCCGGGCCGGCAAGAACCGCTTCCTCGCCGGACTGGGCCGCAGCCTGGCCTCCGCGCAGTTCCCACTGCGAAAGGCGCATGGCCCCGGTATCGGAACCCATTACAGACTGGAAATGTCCTTTTTTAATGGCCTGCAGCAGCGCCTGCGTGGTCCTGCTTTCGGCATCGACAAGCATGTAAGCCGAATCTATGTCAGTGCCCATGTAGCCCGGAGCCACATAGTCCAGTTCGGCTATGGCCCAAGCCGGAAGCGGCCGCTTGCCGGAAGCATAAGCCTGCAAAGCCGCGTCCCACTGCCCGCCCGGCTGCAGCATCTGCTTGTAACCTTCCATGAAAACCGCGAAACCGTCTATTTCAGACACCTCTTCAAGGCCCTCGGCGTACATATCCGCCCCGACATGAAGCGGCCCGGCCACCTTCTGCGGCTCCAGCCAGTTAGGAGCCTCTGGGTGCGCCCAGAAAGTCAGCGCCCCTTTCGCGTGCCCGTAGGCGGCCAGAGCGCGGTAGGGCTCCCACGGGGTCTTATCGGAGTAAATGCTCCAACGCGGCGTCGCGAAAGGATAAAGCAAATAAAAGCCTAAAAGTCCGGCGATACCGGCGGCAGCGCGGCCTTTGCCGCCCAGCTTCGGCCAAATCCGCCACAACACCAGAACCAAGGCAAGCGCGGCCAGCAGATGTTTCCAGTTCCAGGGATAGGCGCGGGAATTGCCCATCACAGGCAGGCCAGCGTAGTCCGCTGGTTTTTCCATGCCGAAAATAAGCATGTGCCGGTGCCAGTCCTTCATCACCAGCTTTCCGAACGGGCTGCCTTCCCAGCGGTAAAAAGCCGCCGCCTCCGTGCCCGGAACTATCAGCAAATCCGGATATTTTTCGCGCATTTTGTTTATGGCTTTCAAATATCTGCGCGGGCCAGTGTGCAATATGGATTTCTGAGAACCTGACACCTTCAGCACGTTTTCAAACGGGCGCAGGCCATACTCGAATTTCGAGATGGCGGTATCGGAAAACATGACGGCGTCCAGCCCTTTTTCCCGGGCGCGACGGACTATATCCTCAAGCGGCTGCTTGTTCCCGTGGCTGAATTCGCCGTGTATATGCGCCCCGGTCTTCAGCACAACGGCCCCCGAATTACCGGCGCAGGACAGAAGCAAAGCCGCCAGGCAAATGATGTTTTTCATAAGCTCCCGTATAAAGCCTCAAGTTTCAGCGCCATCGAACGAGTAGAAAAACGCGGGTAACCGGTTTCATCGCTGCCGCTGACCCAGGCCTTGCCGTATGCGCCCAAAGACAGGCGCAGCGCGGCGTCGCCCGCCAGACGCCCGATGGCGCCGGACAGCGCGTTCGTGTCGTAAACCGGGACCAGCAGCCCCGCCTTGCCGTCATGCACCACATCGGGGATGCCGCAAACCGTTGTCGCCACTACCGGCAGACCCGCCGCCTGCGCCTCGACTAAAGAACGCCCCATGCCTTCGTTAAGCGACGGGTGCACGAAAATATCAAGCGCGCACAGCCACTCAAATACTTTATCCTGAAAACCGGAAAAAAGCACCTTTTTGCCAAGCCCCAGGCTGTCCCGCAGCTTTTCTAGTCTGACGCGTTCCTCGCCTTCACCAATAAGGACAAAGGAAAGCTCTGTCCTGTCCTTCAGGATGGCGGCGGCACGGATGAGAGCGTCCAGGCCTTTTATGGCGGTAAGGCGTCCGGCGAAACCGGCCAGCACTTCCCCGTCGCCGATTCCAAGCGCTGAACGCAGCTCCCGCCGGCGGTCAGAAGCGCCAGTGAAATCAGGAATATCCACGCCGCTGTGTATCACAACCCACTGCGCGGCGCGGCCAACTCCCCGCTCAAGGCTTTCCCGCTTTTCGGATTCCGAAAGCGCCACAAGCCTGTCGGCCAGATGCGCGCAGAAACCTTCAACCTGAGCGTAAAAGCGGCTTTTCAAAGGCGGGAAATAGCCGTAAAAAACATGCCCGTGCGCTGTGTGTACGACGCCGACCCTGCGCCGCGACAGGATGCGATACGCAAAAGCGGCGCAACGCCCCAGCACCCCCGCCTTCGAGGTATGGGTATGCACTATATCGGGTTTATAGCGGAACATAATGCCGAGCAATTGGAAGAAAGCGGCGCAATCCCTCAACGGATTAAGGGAACGGCGCATCTGCGTAACCGGAAAAACAGGCCAACTGCCGCTTCCAAAGCGCCTGCCCAGAGCCGTTGCAGCGCTCCGCGCCGCTTCCCCGCCCACAGCCAATGCGACTTCGAAACGCACGTCATCGGAAATCTTGGCGCCCAAAAAAGTGCTTACGGCAGAGCCGCCGTTGTCCAGGCGCGTGATTACGTGCAATATGCGCCGCCTGCTCATCGCGTTTTCTTCCCCAGCAGGGATAGCGCGGCTTCATACACCGTTTCGACAGACAGGTCCTTCATGCAGCCGTGGTCCGGGCATAAATCCAAATCGCAGGGGGCGCAGTTCCTGCTTGCCGGGAGAATCACGCGCAGAGCCGGGTCGCCGCCGTAAGGCCCGTCTTTCACCATGTTTCCCGGCCCGGCCAGGCATACATACGGCGTTTCCAGTATATTGGCGGCATGCATCATGGACGAGTGGACCGTGACAATCAACTCCAGCCTCCGCATCAGCGCCAGCGAACCTTCTATCGAAAGTTTTCCCGCCGACACCAGCGGTGTGCGCTTCATGCGGACGGCCACGGCGCGGGCCAGTTCCAAGTCGCCCGGCCCTCCCAATATCACGATATCGCAGGCGCGCTCGGCGGCCAGCCTGTCGCCCAGTTCAGCGAAGCGTTCCGGCAGCCAATGGCGGGAGCGCCGGGCCGAGGCGGGGTTAAGTCCGACCAGCGGTCCTGCTCCGGCGCGGCCTGACAGCAGTTCTTCCGCGGCCTTTTCCGCCTTTGCGCCAATACACAAATCGTGCATATCAAGCGGGCTCACTTCAGCGCCGATCATCCGGGCTAAATCGGCGTAATAATCGCCCTGTGTTTTAGCGTCTCCGGGATTTTCCAGAACGTATTTATCGAAAAACGCCCCGAAATTCGGCCCGCGCCTGCCGCAGCTTAGCTTGGGCGACATTATGCGGAACAGCATCTTCATCCTGCTGTCGCCGCGCGGCGTGGATATCTCGTAAAGATTTACGGCCAAATCCGGCCTGAAGGAACGCAGTTCCCACAGCAAGCGCAAAGTTTCCAGGCCAAGTTTGTCAGGAACGGCAAGAACCCGGTCAGCCCCGGAGCAGACTGCTGCGTATGAAGCCGCTTTCCCGGAACTTACCAGCCATATTATCGCGTTAGAGTAACGCCGCCTGATAGCCCGCAACGCGGGCACGGCCAGAAACAGGTCGCCGATTCCGGCCGACAGCACCAGCACTATGCGTTCAGGCATCAGAGCCTCCGTCCGCATAGGTTCTGTGCCACTGTTCCAGCATCATAAGCGCCCAAAGCCTGTCGGCATGGTTGGCGCGGCCCGAGCAATGCTCTGAAACCAGCGCCGATACGGCTTCCGTCCTGAAATAGCCCCTGCGCGCCACGCTCTCTCTGGAAAGCAAATCCGCCATCTGCCCGCGCAACTCCTCTTTAAGCCAGCGGGAAAGCGGAAGCATGAACCCCTGCTTGCGCCGCTTCATAAGCTGCGGCGGAAGCCTGCCGGCCACCGCGCTTTTCAGGAAGCTTTTCAGCCTCTCGCCGCGCAGATGCCTGCCTGCGCCCAGAGACATCGCGAACTCCAGCAGGCGGGTATCGCAGAACGGCACCCGCAGTTCCAGCGAGGCCGCCATGCTCATCTTGTCGCCCATAACCAGCAAATCGTCGCTCAAATAGGTATTGACGTCCAGCAGCGGAAAACGGTAATCGCCAAAAGCGGGATTCAGCGCCGCAAAAGCGTTCCTGTGTCCGGCAAGCGCGTCGCCGGAGGGGACGAAACCGCGGGCATACAGCCCGGCCTTGGCCCGCGCATCCAGAAAACTTATCCAGCCCAGATAGCAGTCCAGCGGCTCTTTCAGCGCACCGGCTGCGAAACGCTTGGCGCGGCCTGAAAACGCCCCGCTGGCCTCGCTTTCCGGCCACAGCGACACTACAGCCCCGAATGCCCGCCTTACTGAAGCCGGGAGCCTTGAAAAATAGCGCATGGCCCGCATCCCCAGGTAACGCGGGTATCCCATAAAAAGCTCGTCGCCGCCTATCCCGGTCAGCGCCACCTTTACGTGGCTGACAGCCTCTTTGGAAATCAGATAGGTCAGCGCCGCGCTGGAATCCGCGAACGGCTCGTCCAGATGCCAGGCCAGTTTGGGCAGCAATCCGGCGAAATCGGGCTTCACGAAAAGCTGCCTGTGTTCGGAACCCAAATGTTTCGCGGTCAGGGCGGCGGCGTCCAGCTCATTATACGAGGCGTCGCGCCCGTCCTCGAAGCCGAGCGAAAAAGTTTTAATCCCGGCTCCGGAAACGCGCGCCATGGAAGCCGCTATCGCGGACGAATCGATGCCGCCGCTAAGGAAGACGCCCAGCGGCACGTCGCTGAGCATGTGCTTTTCAACGGTATCGTCGAACAGTTCCAGGAAACGGGCCCGCAGTTCGCTTTCGGGCATTTCAGGGGCAGGCTCAACACTGGGCAGGGTCCAGTAGCGGGATACTTTCGCGCCACCATTTTCGAACACGATGCTGTGCCCGGCCGGAAGCTTCTTCACGGCCTTGAAAACGGAACGCGGCGCCGGAATGTTGAGAAGGGTCATGTAGGCGTCTATGGCCTCGGGGTCGACCTCCCTGGGAAGGTCGCGCCGCGCCAGCAGGGATTTCAACTCGGAGGCGAAAAGCAGTTCCCCCCCGTGTTCGGCGTAATACAGGGGCTTTATGCCCAGTTGGTCGCGCGAAACAAGCAGGCGGCGGGCGGCGGTGTCCCACAACGCGAAGGCGAACATCCCGCGCAGACGCGAAGGGAAAGCGGCTCCGTGCTGTTCGTAAAGGTGCACCAGCACTTCAGTGTCGCTGGCGGTGCGGAAAACATGTCCCTGCGCGGAGAGTTCAGCCCGCAGTTCCCTGTAGTTGTAGATTTCTCCGTTGAACACGGTCCACACCGTGCCGTCCTCGTTGCCTATGGGCTGTTCGCCGGTGGAAAGGTCTATTATGCTAAGACGCCGCATACCGAGATTGACGCCGGGAGCGGCGTAAAAGCCGCAGCTGTCCGGACCGCGGTGCTGTATGCGCGCGGTCATGCGCTCAAGCAGGGGTTTATCGGGCGCGCCGGTGAAGCCGCAAATTCCGCACATGGCTCAATCGCGGGACAGGCCAAGCACCGCCTGTTCCATTTCCTCCACTGTTATGTCCTCGACCTTTTCCTTGCGTACGACTGCGTTTCGCAGCCCGACAGGGGCCCAGCGCACTGGGTCGGTGGGGCCCATTGTGGATACTGTCGGCAGGCCCAGCGCGCAGGCCAGATGCAGCGGGCCGGAATTATTGCCTATGAAAAGCGAAGCCCTGCCCATCAGCGCGGCGGCAAGCCGCAAATCAAGTCCGGCTGCCGCAAGATGCGGGCCTTTAAGCCCTGAAGCTATGGACGCAAGAAGGTCAGAGTCGCCGGGACCGCCGAACAACAGAAACGAAAAGCCCTTGGACGCATGCAGCCTGTTCAAAAGTCCAACAAACCGGGCGGCGGGCCAGCGCTGCTGCTGATAAAACCCGCCGGGATGAACCGCGGCAAGCGCGGCTGATGCCAGGCCCTTGCCAGCCAACAGAGCCGAGGCGGCGGCAGCGTCTCCGCGCCTCACTTCCACTGACGGCGGCTTCAGCTCCTGCGGCACTTCCAGCGCGCTCAGGATATCCGCCGTCTCGTCGATAAAATGTTTCCTCTCCAAAGCGGGGACCCGCACATTAAAAAGGAAGCCCCTGCCGCCGATGTCAAAACCGGCGCGCCAGCGCGCGCCGCTGGAACGGCACAAGAAAGCTGTGGCGAGCTCATAACCGTAATACATGTCTATAGCCAGGTCGAAAGCCCGCAGACGCAGTTCGCGTTTAAGGTCCGGCGTGTCCGGACCGATAATATAATCGGCCTCGTGCGAAACTATTTCCGAAGCGAAACTGCGCGCCACAAGCGTTATCTCGGCCCCCGGATACGCGGTCCGCAAAGCCCTGAGAAACGGAAGGGAGAGCACCAGGTCGCCGAGCCTGTCGGTGCGGACAACCAGAATTTTCCTGACCGCGCCAGGATGCGGCACCGACGGCGGCTCAAACAGCGCCAACGGCTTCAGGGCAGCCGAACGCGCGGCCAGCAACGGGCCCTTGAGCAGGCTTTTAACGCCGCTGAAATTCATCCCAAAAGCTCCTGATACACGGCCTCCATGCCGCGGGTAGTTTCCCCGGCCTCGAAAAGGGTTTCCATGCGTTTCTTAGCGGCCTCGCCCATGCGCGCGCGCAGGCCGGAATCACGCAACAGCAGTCCAAGCTTCTCAGCCAGCGCGGAAGCATTGCCGGGCGGCACAAAAAAGCCGCTTTCCCCGTCCACTATGGCTTCCGCGCTGCCGCCCACAGGCGTAAGTACTGACGGGCGGCCCAAAGCCATGCCTTCCAGTATTGTCCTTGGCAAGCCCTCTTCATGCAGGCCGGGCAGGGTGAAAATGTCTATGCAGGCGCGCACCGACGCGTTATCGGCCCGAAACCCGGTGAACAGGGTTTGCCCTTCTATGCCCAGGTCAGCGGCCAGCTTTTTAAGTCCGTCCGTGTCGCCCCGCCCTGACAGCAAAAGCCGCGCGGACGGGAAACCGCTTTTCAATAACGCGAAGGCGCGCAGTAGCACGGACAAACCTTTGCTCTCTATCAGCTGCCCGCAATAGCCCGCCACAACCTGTTCCGGCAGCAGGCCCAGTTCGCGCCTGCATTCCGCCGCCTGTTCCGCTGTGGGCGCCGTGACACGCTCCACCCCGTTGTATATCACTCTCACCTTGCCGGAAGCGGGAAAACGCCGCGCGGCAGCCTTTGAGACGCATATTATCCTGTCGCAAAGGGCAGGGACAAGCCTGTCCCACATGCCGCCGCCGTCGCTTACGCGGGCGTGAAACACCACTTTCAGCGGCGAACAAATGGCCGCCAGCCCGCCGATTGCCGCCAACTCCAGCGTATCGGCGTGCAATAACGCTATTTTGCGCTTCGCAGCCAGCGCGCGCAGCGCCATGGCGCCAGCCAGCACCGCCGGCAACGAAAGCACGCCAGGACGCGGCCAGTCAAAAAAGACGGTTTCTATGCCCAATTCTGCGGCGCGGCGGGAAACCTCGCCCTCCCCGGGGCACACCAGCAGTGGGGTAAAGCGCGCCCTGTCCGCATGCTTGAAATGCAACAGCATACCGGCCTGGCCTCCGCCCACTATGTCGCGGAAGGCGCACAGGTAGGCGTAATTAACGGCGGGCGAGACAGTCTTCATAAATTTGTTCCACTTTCTCCAGCATTCGCCGCAGGGTAAACCGTTCCTTATAGAACTCAAACGACTTCATGCCCAGACGCGAGCGCAAAACCTCGTCAGAGGCCAGACGTTCCAGCGCGGATGCCAGGGCTGCAATATCGCCGGGAGGGACCAGAAGCCCGTTCTCTCCGTCATGCACAACTTCCACCATGCCCTGCAGGCGCGAAGCCAGCAACGGCTTGCCGCAACATAGCCCCTCCACCAGCGCCAGCGAAAGCCCCTCCCTGTTCACGGAAGGCAAAGCAAGCACGTCGAACGCCTCAAGAATAGCAAAAACGTCGTCAACGCGGCCGGTAAAAACGGCGTCCACGCCCTCCTCAGCCGCCAACTCCTCAAGTTCGCGGCGCAAGGGGCCGTCGCCCACCAGCACAAGGCGCGCGCGGCGTCCGGCGCGCGCAAGCGTTCCGACCGCTTTTATAAGATTGGCCTGCCCCTTGTTCGGCACAAAAGAGCCCACGCATCCGGCCACAAACTCGCCGTCCCGCAGTCCCAGCCTGCGCCGCGCCTCCTGCGGCCCTGCATGTCTTATGCAGTCTGTGCCGTTATAGACCACAACCGCCTTATCGGGCGAAACTCCCTCGCGCCCCACCACGAAATCCCGCACAGCCTGCGAGCAACAGATTACCCTGTCGCTGAAACGCGACAAAAGCCGTTCAGTCCAAAGCTGGCGGGGCGAATACTCGGCATACACGCTGTGCTGGTGTGCTATGATGACCGGCGTGCGCGCCAACACGGCTGCGGCCCTTCCTACAGTGGACGCGGTATAGCCGTGGCAATGCACGATATCGGTTCCGTCCTCTTTAAGCATTGCTGCAAGTTTTGGCGCAAAACCCAGCGCGAAACGGGACGGCATTCCCAGCACGCGCACCGCCACGCCTTGCGAGGAGAGCGCGTCGGCCACCTCTCCGCCACGCGAAAGGCACCACACCGCGACGTCAAAGCGGGCCCTGTCCGTTCCCCGCGCCAGAGCGGCTATCACGCGCTCCAGGCCTCCGGTGCGCATATCCTCCACCAGGTGCAAAACGCGCAGGCGGCGATCAGCTTTCATCCCGCAACCGCCGTATCAAGAATTTTTTTAACGCGGCAGGCGTAAGTGTGCCTGGCCAGCGCTTCCGCGCGGCCCGCCCCGGCAATGGCCTTGCGCTCCTCTTCATGCGCCAGGTAATAGGCGATTTTCTCCCGCAGGCCGCCCGGCGAAGAGAAAAACGCCATATGCTTGCCGTCCTCAAACAGCGTCATGACGTCCGGCTGGGAGTCGCACAGCACGAAAGCGCCGCAGGCCAGCGCCTCGAACACGCGCGGGCTCGCCTGGTTGCACACCAATTTTCCCGCCGGGTCCTGATAATGCAGGCAAAGCGTTATCGGCGCGTCCGAATAAATCTTTCGCCACTGCTCGGGAGTCGTTTCGCCGCCGCGCGCGCAGTTCTTCAGCGGCGGAAGCAGCTTGTCTGCACCGGGCCCCCACAAGCCAAGGCGGCAGGCGGCCGCCGCCTCTTCCAGCAGGGCCAGCCGCCGAGGATAAAGATCCCTGTGAAGGCTGCCCACGAATACCGCCTGCGCCCCCTGCGCGGCGCCATTGCCTGCTGGCGCCGGGGCGTGCAGTTCAGGATCGCAGCCGAAGGGCAGCCACTGCGCGGGCCTGCGCAGCCGCCGTCCCTGGAGGTAATGAAGCATTTCGGTGCCGCCGCAAAACACATAATCGTAGGCGGCGGCGTTGTTAAGGCGCGGGTCAGGGAAATCCTTTACGGCGTCTATTGTCCACAACACCGTTTTAACTCCGATTCGGCGGGCGAATTCCACCGAAGCGGGCTCCACCCGTTCGCCGCCGCACTCCAGCATCACATCCGGCCGCTCGCGCTCAAGCGCGGACCGGAGCCTGCGGTTCAG